>CAIUYS010000343.1 GCA_903903365.1 uncultured Methylococcaceae bacterium | reverse complement strand
CCAAGCCAAGATCGGTCTGTCAGCGCTAGAACTTCTGCGGCAACTGGATGTATTTAAAGTTAATACCAAAGAACCAACATTATTAAACGTTAAGCGCTAACAGATTAACTCTCGGTTTTCGTGAGCTTAGATGATGGTAATATTTTCAATTCGACACCCATGATCGCTGTGTTTAATAGACCCAGATTTTTTTCTTCACTGATTTGCATACCCATCACATAAAAAATAGGCATCCAAAACGGATTAATTAAAATACCGCCCATCACACTTTTCCAGGTTCGTTTCCAGTTTTTTAGGGGATTAAAAGAATCGGCAAGCGAGTCCATGGGATTGTTGACAAAAACAGCGGCAATCGGCTGCAACAGCGCTTTTTCACGCCTGTCAAGCTGAGCCATGGATGCTAAAAGCTTTCTCTCCATTTTATGATAATTTATCCGTGCGAAGCTTGCAGAAACGGCAAATGTGAGCGCGACTAAAGGCAGAATAACAGTGGGTGGCGCTATAGGTGCAAAAGTTGAGGACAACATAACCACACCCAGACCTAAGATAAGTGCGTCTTCGCCCCTCTCTACATCCCGATCAATACCCCTTAAAATATCAACGATAGCATTTTCAATCGGATGGTTTAAATAACCTTTATTTTTTATCATAGCAATCAATTCACTTCTGGATATAGTTTATTTATATATCCTCGCACTAAAAAATGTCAAGTTTGCGAAGAAATAATGATGGGGTAAAAAACCAAAATATTTAAATTGAATTACTTTTGCTTTAGTTTGTTTGATTTTTTTTTATTTTATAGCCTAAAAAAACTAAACATAACCCCAGTCCCACAATCCATGAAGTAGGTGGAACCGCATCATTTTCCGAAGTCAATTGAGCGGTCTTTGAAAATTTGGAGAGTGTTGTCAGGTCGATTTTTGTATTACTTATATCCAGTAAATAAACTGATGCACTACTAGAGCCGAACGAAACCTCACCTGGTTCTATCCTAACAGCCTGTGAACTACTGACTGATAAAAGGTATATCAATAACAAAATAGATAATTTGTTCATGGAGCTTTCCTAAGTTTTTTTCTTTCTTGTCAAACGATTAAGGAAATTTTTTTGAAATAATTGACCCCCAGACGAATCCAATTACTAGCATGATTAAGGCGATGCCGGTTTTTAAATCGGGTAAATTATGATTCGTAAATTACTAATTTAAAGCAGTAGAATTCCTGGTAAAATTTTGTACCTTATTTTTCATAAAAAAAACAATAAGCTATTAGAATCATAGTAAATAAAATTATTTATACTATAAGTATAAATACCTATAAAGTGAAATTACTCCTCTGAACTCGAAAGTATTCAGGCTCATCTGGAAGTGTGTTGATATTTTGTAACTATTAAGCCCCCTCTTTGAAAAAGAGGAGTTAGGTCTCAACACTCTTAAAATTGACCATTTTTAATCTTTTGTCGCGTCGGATAAACTCGCCCGATACACGCGCATCAACGCGACAAAGGCGAGAAAATCATAAAATCCGTGAATAATGACAGGAATTAATAAATTTCTGTCACCGCTATAATCCAAAGACAGCCCTAAATAAATACCGACCAAAGCCGCTAATACGGCATAAAGTGGGGTAACGGCATGGACCAAGCCAAAAACGATATTGCTGGCGATTAAGCCTGTCGTTAGGCCCCATGAGTTTTCTATCCAGGGCTGAATAACACCGCGAAACAAAAGCTCTTCCGAAATTCCGGCTATGGCGGCCAGTATCAATAAATCGCTCCAGTGATAGCTATTTAATCCGGGCCCCAAGGTATTTAACAGTAATTTCCTGATCTTGATTACAGAGTCTCCCTGCAATTTTTCCAACGACAGAAAAGTCAAGAACAAAGGCAGGGTGCCTATCACCCCATAAGCAAGGGCAGTTTCCGAAAAATAAATATGTTCGAACGGGTCAATATTGGCAACCCACCCCAAAAATATCGCCACTAAAATCAAAGAAGCCTCAAAATAACAGGCTGATTTGAAGAATTCATCAAGTTTGAGTAGTGATTTAGCCATTGCGTGTAGTTGTAAAATTAAGGATGAGGCATTCTAAACAAAAATGGTTAAAATAGCTGTTTTGATTCATTATTATTCAATATCATGCAGTGTTTTATCTATAAAAGCCTGAAAAAAGATTACCTTTATTTGTATATCGTTAACAAAGATGATTTTTCAAAAGTACCGGAAGCGCTGCTTAACAGCTTTGGAAAAATGGAATTTGTGATAGATATAGAACTATCGCAAGAACGGAAGTTAGCGCGGGAAGATGCCGGAAAGATCATGGACAGCCTTAAGGCTCAAGGTTTTTTTGTACAATTGCCACCGCAAAGAGAGACGGCATAAATACCGTCATTCTTTGCAGGCCGGGTCGCTGTCTTTATGCTTTGGGTAACGTAACCCCAATTTGCCCCTGATACTTACCGGCTCTGTCTTTATATGAGGT
>CAIUYS010000342.1 GCA_903903365.1 uncultured Methylococcaceae bacterium | reverse complement strand
GCTGCCAGCAATGGAAATACGAAAGGTAGTTTACTGTTTGGATTTTTGGTCATTCTGGCGCTCAGTTCAAAAAGACCCAGAACAAACACCAGTAAAGTCGCTATCCGGTGTTGTAACACCTCACCATTATTAAAGGTGCTGTCCCAAAAGCTTATCGGGCCTAGGGGCCAAGACTCGGCATCACTACGGAAAAACAGAAAAATGCCCAGACCCACAAAGCCCAGGGGCCAGTAGCGGGTTAACGGTAAATACTTGTCGAACGCCGAGAAAAAAGACGGCAAATGCTTTATATAAGAAAGCATGGCAAAAAAACTCATCGTGGTCAAAAAAATGCCCGCGATGTTGTGATTATAATTTGACCATTCCGTTGCCGCCATTGAAGGAACTTGATCAATGATAGCAACCCGACCCGCCTCCCCAGCTATCAGCGCAACATGACTGGGTGAGCTGGTTTGGGGAATTTGTGGGTTAAACGTGTTTAGCACTTCATGCCAACTGGCTGTCAGCGCGGAAATATCAATCGCCGGCGGCTGCGAAGCCAGACTGGCCGCAGTAAACAATAAAGTGATCAAAACAAACGTTTCCGCTTCAATGTAATAAGGAACACGATTGTTTAGCGCATAAGGGTTACCGGAAATGCCGTATTCCAGCACGGCACTTTTATTTAACCAGGCAAAGCCCAAGGCAATAGCCAACAAGGTTATTTTTACCATTAATAAATTGCCGTAGCCGGTGCCAACCAGACCGTTCCAGGTATCAATGTATTGCAAGGCAATAGGCACCCCGGAGACTAAAATCATGGCAACCGAAGCGATGCCAAATTTGGAGAATCGACGCAGCATTAATGGCCATAATTCAGCTGCTACCTGATTGTTTTTCCGCAACAGCCAAAGATTGACCAGTTGAAAAATCCCGCCGATCCAGGCAGCTGCTGCCAACTGGTGAATAACGGTCAGGGACATGAGTACGAACTGATTTTCAAAGCGTCCGGCGGCATGAACCAGCCATGCACCTGAAATAATCATGGGTAAAGCCACCACGGCAGCCAGTGTCCAGTGTGCTTTGGAAGCCGGATTTTTGCTTAAATACTGATAACAATATCCCGCTAAAAAAACCGTCAACAGCGTGCGTATAATGCCACCAATAAATTGAGTGGTGCTTGCAAACTCAGGAAATGGCCAGCGCTCAATAACGGCAGTCATCAACCATACTTTAAGGATTATTTTAAAAAGTTGCGCTGCGGCCAGTAAAAATCCGCCTTTGTAGATAAGTGCTATCGTTCTTTGCAGCAGTTCGGCGTTGTAGCCGTTCTGATTATTCCACGGACGCAAAACGAAAAGCCCCCAAAACAGGCCTCCAATTGTTAATGAATAACAAATGAGATCAAACCCGCCTATCAGGGAATCTAGAAAATCAGCTATACCTGCCATTACTTACCCCTGCTTAAGAGACTGAAAAATGAATAACGTCTTCAGTTAAATGGCCGTCAGCCGCGAAGATTTTAAATCGGATCGCATAGTCACCGGTTTCCAGCGGTGGAATATGGATAATAATCTGCCCTTGTTTGGTGCCGTTTTCTGCTTGCAATAATTCATGCTTATCGCCTTTACGCACTAAAAAAATTTGCGATAGACTTAACTCTATTTTGGAATTAAAAGTAAGCTCCACCTTGTCACGTTGGTTTACGTGAATGGGCGTAGCTTTTAATGAATAATCAGTCACAACCGCGTGCGCGGCAACCCGCTCCGCCTGACCTAAAGACAGTAATAACAGGATTAACTGAACATGCTTTTTCATTATGGCTATCCTCTCAGCTACTTTTTTTACTTTTTAACGCATGACCGGCCAGATTTTTGCCTAACTCCCAAATAGATCCCGGTATTTGGTGGGTATCGGCAATGGCTTTATCAAAGGCACTGACAATATGATCACGATCTTTTTGCGTGAGTGTTAATGGCGGTAACAGTTTGATTACGTTCATACCGTGCCCTGCAACCTGAGTCAGTATGTGGTGTTCTTTAAATAAAGGGATGGTGATCATTTGACAGAACAAGCCTTTATTCGCAGCTTCCAGCATGGCCCAAGCGGCCTTTAACCTAAGACTTTTAGGTGACTGAAATTCAATGGCAATCATCATGCCCTTGCCTCGCACTTCTTTCAGAAATTCATATTTTCCGGATAAGGCTTGCAGGCTGTTAATAATATCTGAGCCGACTTTCAAACTGTTCTCTACCAGCTTTTCCTCTTCCATCACATGCAAAGTGGCCAGACCTGCGGCCATCGCCAAGTTGTTTTTACCAAAAGTTGAGCCATGTACCACCGCTCTATCCATTCGATTAAATACCGTATCCATGACTTTATGGGTCATTGCCACCGCACCAACGGGGACAAAACCACCGGACAAGGCTTTAGCCATACAAATCATGTCCGGCTTAACATTCCAGTGATCGATTGCCCAAAATTTTCCGGTACGTCCCATGCCAGTTTGAACTTCATCAGCAACAAACAAAGTGCCATATTTTTTGCACAGGCGCTCAACCTCAGGCAAGTAATTATCATCAGGCACATTAACGCCTTTGCCCTGAATGGGTTCGACAATAAAGGCCGCAACGTCATTATTGCTTAACGCTTTTTCCAGCGCCTCAAGATCGTTAAAAGGGATGGCTTTGCAACCCGGCAATAATGGACCGAAGCCTTCACGGAAAATTTCTTCGCCACATAAGGACAGAGCGCCCATTGTCAGACCATGATAGCCATGTTCACAAAAAACGATGTTTGACCGTTTAGTGGTGTAACGGGCAAATTTGATGGCGGCTTCCAAGGCTTCGGTTCCTGAATTACAGAAAAACATCTTGTCAATATTTTCCGGCGTTGTTTTCAAAAGCTCTTTTGCCAGTAAGCCGCTGAGTACAGATACATCCAGCTGGACAAGATTCGGCAACTCCAGGGTTAACGTTTCCTTTAACGCATTAATAACGGTAGGATGATTACGGCCAATCGCAAATACACCAAAACCGCTTAACAAATCCAGATACTCGGTACCTGACTGGTCATAAAGGTATTGTCCAACCGCACGCTGATAATTACGGTCGTAGCCGATGGTCTTTAACATTCTGACCATTTGATTATTAAGATGCTGCTCGTGCAGATCAAATTTATCAGAGCTATTTTGAGCGAAAAGTTCGGCAATGCTAAAAGTCATAATAGAGGTTCAAGGTCTAAGGTTAAAGGTTAAAGGCAAAGGGAGACTGTGTTGAACATTGGTTTTTCATCTTTCGTCTTTCGTTCTGTGCCTGATCTTCAGTTCGAGTTTTGTAGTGAATACTTACTATATCATTCATCACCGCAAAAATTAGTCAGCCTGTCAAGCTCTTTGGCAACCAATTTTAGCGTTTTATTTGCCGCATTAAAATTCAAGCCCAGCTTTATCAAGCCGGGTAACTCTCCGGGGTGTAAAAAAAGAAATGCTAATAATTTCTTTAAGACAACTTCACCCCGGTCATTAAGCGAATGGTTAATAGCTAAAGGCAAGTTCATTTCAACCGGATCAACAATGACACGGATAGCCAAAAAAGGTAGTGTATATTGCCTTGCAACCTTGGCGATAGCGATACTTTCCATATCCAGCGCAACCGCTCCGGTTAGGGAATGCAGCTGTTTTTTATCTGTGCTGGCTGAAACAATACTGATACTCTCCGCTAAACAGCCACACGTAACATCGATAAACTTTGACAGTATGCTGTGAGAGTAGCTGTGCCAATCGGCATTAATGTCCACCTCACTATGTTCGGCATCTATCAGCTTATCCGCCAGAATCAAATCACCTGGTTTTAATGATGCACCCAGCGCGGCGGCACACCCCCAACTGATAAGCCGGGCTGCACCTTTGGCAACCAGCAATTCCGCCGCTGCCGCAGCATTGGTAGGGCCGGCACCTGAATAAGCAACCAACAACTCATCCGCAATAAAGAGGCAATCCCCTTTTTCAATTTTTTTTGACGTCAGGGTTGTCAGTTCTTCAGGCAGAGCAACAACAAGTCCGGTGATCACTTAAGATTAAGTTCGTTGCGGTAGCGAGCTAATGCCCAAAGCGGGAAAAACTTGTCATAACCATGATATTTGAGATAAAAAACCTTGGGAAATCCAGGTGCAGTAAAACATTTATCATTCCAAAAGCCATCAGCTTGCTGATTGTGCAAGATAAAATCAATGCCGGCTTTTACTTCCGGGCTATGCGCTTCGCCTGCTGCCATTAAGCCTAAAACAGCCCATGCCGTTTGAAAAGCGGTGCTAAAACGATAGCTTCCACTAACACTTTTATCATGATAGCTGTGGTTATCTTCGCCCCAACCGCCGTCTTCACGCTGTACACTTTTTAACCAGGTGACGGCTTTGGTATACAACGGATCAGTTTTAGGCAAATTGGTTTGCTCCAGTCCAAGCAGTACAGACCAGGTACCATAGATATAGTTGGTTCCCCAACGGCCAAACCAAGAACCGTCAGCTTCCTGTTCGTTACGTATGTATTCAATCGTACGCTCCAAAGCCGGGAGATATTCCGCATGATTCTGGGCAACTCTCGCCATAAGCATGGCACAACGCGCGCTGACATCCGAGGTTGGTGGATCTAATAAAGCGCCATGATCGGCAAAGGGAATTTCATCGAGGTAATAATAAGTATTATCGACATCAAAAGCCCCATAACCGCCGTTTTTGGACTGCATACCAACTACCCAGCGAGTTGCCCGATGTATTGATTGTTCCAAATCAGGCAAGTTGGAATCAGCCATCGCAAAAGCGACCACAGCCGTATCATCGACATCCGGATAATATGGATTTTCAAACTGAAATGCCCAGCCACCGCCGGCCAAATCAGGCTTGGAAATACGCCAATCGCCCGGCTCATCTAATAATTGCTTGCCTTTAAGCCACTCATAGCCTCGCTTAAGCGCCGAGTTGGTCTCTTGATTAACGGCAGCACTCCCTTTCTCGGCTTCCTGTAAAGCCAACGCGGCCAGCGCCGTATCCCAAACCGGCGATAAGCAAGGTTGGCAGTAAGCGTCATGCTCATTGATAACCAATAACTTATCGATTGCCTTGCGTGCTGTAACGATAAGCTCGTGATCTTTTGGCATACCCAGCAACAGCAACGCTTGATAAGCGCCCATCATGGCCGGGCAAATGCCACCCAAACCATCTTCACCGTTCAGTCGTTCAATAATCCAGTCTTTGGCTTTGTGGAGCGCCAGCTCGCGTGATTTTTTGGGAATTAACGGACGCGTCGCTCTGCCCAAAAGATCCAGACCTAGAAATATTTTGTTTAACACGGTTCTTTCAGGAAAATAATGCTGTTCTTTGTCAGGATGGGTGACAAAAAGCTCTAGTATACTGACTTTATTAGGGTTTTTAGCCGTCGCCTTAAGCGTACAAAGAATAAACAGCGGTACCATAACCGTTCTGGACCAGTAAGACACTTTGTCTAAATGGAAAGGAAACCAGCTTGGAAACAGCATTATTTCCACAGGGATATACGGAACCCCGCGCCAAGGCAACTGCTCAAATATTGCCAGTGCAATGCGCGTAAAGACATTGGCTGTTGCGGCACCGCCCTTTCTCAGAATGAAGTTCCTTAATATCACCATGTGAGGGGCATCAATGGAATCTCCGGCCAGCTTTAAGGCATAATAAACCTTGACGCTGCCACTAATATCACCGGTGCCGCCGGTAAAAAGCGGGTAGCTTCCGTCTTGCGATTGACGGGATCTTAAATAGTTGGCTATTTTGACTTGCAGCGGCTCGTCAATCTCACCCAGATAATGCATCATCATGATGTATTCAGCTGGAATCGTGCAATCCGCCTCCAGTTCGAACACCCAGTAACCATCATTGTGTTGCAGGCTTAATAATTTATCCTTTGCTCTGCCAATCGCTTTGTCGAGATTATAGGCTTTGGAATAAATAGTGGTTGCCGAGCTGGAAGCATTGTCCGCCGGTCTTTCTGTATTTGAGTCGGTAAACATAATGTCGTCCTTAAAGGTCTGAATTGGCTTTTGAGGAGGGTATCGAATAAGTCCAGTCGGGCGTTTTCAGGTCTCGACTGGTTAAATTAAAAAGTAACGTCAGCATAAAATTGCTCCGTCCCAGTAATTTGGTCGCAAGAATGGTTGCTTTAACACTTTTACGGGTAATTTTGACTTGATCAGAATGAGTGAAATCGAGATTCTGTTTGATTTTTCGTAAGGTCAAAACAGCCATGCCTAACGCCCATAAGCAAAAGTTGCGGATACCGGTTTCATGAACGGGTATCTTTAGCGTGTAGATCAGTGCATTATGTAAATGACCGTGAGCAATACTGATCAGGTGCTCCAGGCCCGCCCTGAAGTTTTCATCATTCGTTTCGGGGCTTAAGTTTTTAAGATCAAAACCGGTTTCGGAAAAAATGTCCTGTGGTAACCAGCAAACGCCGCGTTGCGCATCATCCCAAATATCCTTCAATATATTGGTCATCTGCAAGCCTTGGCCAAAAGACACGGATAAGGTTAATAACTCCTCTTTATGCTGTGCGATCTCGGGCGAATAATGACAAAAAAGTTTGGCCAGCATTTCGCCCACGCAACCGGCAACGTAGTAACAATAGTTATCCAAATCGGCAAGCGTTGC
>CAIUYS010000341.1 GCA_903903365.1 uncultured Methylococcaceae bacterium | reverse complement strand
CATTAACGGTGGCTAAATAACTGCCCAAGGCACGGGCGACCTCATCGGTTTTTTCCAGGGTTGAGCCACGCGGCATATCGATCATGATTTGCAATTCGTTTTTATTATCGAAGGGCAATAATTTAAGCGGCACGGCTCGGGTAACCGCCAGCATCGTTGAGCCCAGAAAAGCGATCAGCACAATCATTAAAAATAATTTGGCACGGCCAGAAGTCGCCAGCAACGGGCCGAGCGCGGCGCGATACGTTTTATAAATAAAGGTTTTTTCGAGCACTACGGGCGCTTCGTCGCTGTGTTTGTGATATTCACTTTGCAGCAGTTTAAAACTTGCCCAAGGGGTGACGGTAAAAGCCACAATTAACGAGACAATCATGGCTATCGGCACGTTAAAAGCCATCGGTGCCATGTAGGGGCCCATCATACCGGTGATAAAAAACATCGGCAAAAATGACACAATCACCGTAAACGTCGCCAGAATAGTCGGTGGCCTGACTTCATCAACCGCCGTCAACAGGGCTTCCAACGGCGATTCTTTGCGTAACTTGTAATGCCTGTGGATATTTTCGACATCGACTATAGGGTCATCCACCAGCAAGCCCAACGATAAAATCAAGGCAAACAAGGTGACGCGGTTAATGGTGTAACCGGAAATATAATCCAGCAACAAGGTCAGCGCCAAGGTCATCGGTACGGCAATGGACACAATAAAGGACTCTTTCAACCCCAATGAAAAAGCCAGTAACACCACGATAATCACGATAGCAAAACTTAAATGTTTAACCAGTTCGTTAACTTTGTCGTTAGCGGTTTCACCATAATCACGTGTCACGGTTAACAACACATCTTCGGGGATCAGCGTGCCGCGCATTTTTTCTGCGTTGGCAATAACGGCTTCGGCAACGTGAACGGCATTACTGCCTTTACGTTTGGCAACGGCAATAGTGACCATCGGCCGTTCTTGCCCGACTTGCGGCTGGTTACCCGTGGCTTTGCCAATCGTAGGCAAAGCGTTGACCGCAGGGCCAAAACCGATGCGGGTGTAATGATCGACATCTGCCGGGCCGTCTTCAATACGCGCCACATCACGCAGAAAAACAGGACGTCCGGCAACACTTTTTATAACGGTCGCGCCGACTTCTGTTGATGAACTAAAATGCGGGCCGGCTTCCAGCAATATCTCACGGTTATTACGTTCAAAGCTGCCCGCTTGCAGATTAACATTGGCATTGGCCAGTGCCTGGGTCACTTCAATCAAGGTTACACCGTGCGCCGCCAGACTGGCCGGATTGGCATAAATGGATACTTGGCGTTGTTCGCCGCCAACTACCCAACTTTTACCCACATCACCGACACTTCTTAACGAAATAATCAACTCATCGGCAATACGTCGTAACGCCATGGAATCATAGTTATTATTTTGTGCAGAAAGTGTCAACAAAACGATAGGCACGTTGTCGATCTCCACCGGACTTACTTTCCAATGGGTAACGCCCGCTGGAATCAGATTCTGGTTGGACATCAGCCGATCCCAGGTTTTAACCAGACTGTCTTCAAAATCTTGTCCGACAAAATAACGGACAGTCACCATCGCCGATCCGGGTTTGGAGATGGAATAGACATATTCCACGCCTTCAATTTGTTTTAGCAAAACCTCTAGCGGCGTCGACACCAGTTTTTCAACTTCTTCGCTGGAAGCACCCGGATATTCAATCAGCACATCCATAACCGGCACGACAATCTGCGGGTCTTCTTCTCGCGGCGTCAACGTGAGTGCCGCCGCACCAGCCAACAGTGAAATGATCAGAAATAAAATGGATAGCTGTGAGGTGGTAAAAATTTCGACAATCTTGGTGGTCAAGCCACGTTTGGGCTTTTGATTTTGCAACTCGTCCATTAGTGCGCCTGCTGTGGGTTGACTATGACGGTTTCACCGGCTTGCAAACCGGAAATAACTTCAATCCGGTCACCAAAAATCTTGGCGGTTCTGATATGACGCATAAGCTGCCTGCCTTCTGACAAGACCTTAACCACTTCCAGTTGACCGATATGTTCCACTGCGCTGACTGGGATTAATAAGGCTTCGTGTTGATCACATGCTTGTTCCAACCAACCAAAATATCCCGGTTGCAAACCTGCCATGGCCGGTAGTGCGACTTTAATCAACTGGGTGCGGGTTTGCGGATCAACGTCAGGACTGATCTCGTCAATTTGAGCGGCGACGGTTTGCCCCAAGGTATCAATACGCACAATAACATCCATATCCGTGCTGTAACGTCCGGCACAAGTGGTCGGCACATCGGCTTCAAGCCTTAAGCCTTGGGGTGTTTGCAAAGAAACCACAGGAACGCCGGGCAGTCCCATGTCACCGGGCTCTTTAAGACGCTTGACAACAATGCCGTCAAACGGTGCCAGTAATAGCGTATCAGCCAAATGGGTTCTGATTTCATTCACCGTACTGGTAGCCTGACTGACACCTGCTTGCGCCTCTTTTGCCCGCGCTACCACTGCATCAAAATTTTCGCGGGTCGCCGCTTCCTTACTGTACAGGCTTTGGGTGCGTTGTTCGTCTGCTTTGGCTCGAGTGGCTTGCGCGGTGGCACCGGACAGTGCCGCAAGGGCGGCCTGTTCCTGAGCCCTAATTTCACGCTCATCCAGACGGGCAATCACATCGCCCTTTTTAACTTTGTCACTGGCATGAACCTTAATCTCAATAATGCGAGCCGTCATTTTAGGCGCTATATTAGCAACGGTTCTTGATCTTACCGTACCCGGCCAGGTAAGAATATCGTCAACCTGCTTTTTTTCAACCTGTATCGTGTCACTTTTCGGTGTGTTTGCATCGCTGGCCAACGAACTTAAACCGGGGGAAACTTTGCCGACAAAAGTGCCTTGCATATAAAGCAGTAACAGAATCAAGGCGAAAACGGCGGCGGCAATACTGATAATTTTATGACTGTTTTTGTGTTCGGGTTGTGACATAAGAACTCCT
>CAIUYS010000340.1 GCA_903903365.1 uncultured Methylococcaceae bacterium | reverse complement strand
GTGAAGCCGTTGCCGGATGCGGCAGGGGTGACGGTGTATTCAAAGATATTGTTATCAGTATCGGTGATAATCAATTCATCGTTTATGACTTCAATTTCGTAATCACGAATTCGGCTGCCTGTTGAATCGGCAAGAATGCCAAGTCCAAATTTGATGGCAATGATTTCGTTTAATAGTGAAACTAAAAAATGTCCGCTGCCTACGGCGGGGTCGCAAAGGCGAAGTGAATTCATAAGGGCGTTGAATTCAAGAATATCAATGGAAGATTTGCGGTCGGCAAGATAATTATTAATATCCTCGAACTTTTCAATATTCCAACCGTATTTTTCTTTGAATTTTTGAACTACCGCAAGGCGCAAAGCAAGGCGGCACATGTACATGGTGATAAAGCCGGGGGTGAATATGGAGCCGTCTTTGTAGCCATTGATCTTTTCAAATACTTTGCCCAAGACTGAGGCGTTGATAATATTTTTGTTGTCCTCCTGCACATCGGCTGTGCCTTCGCTTGCGAAGTCGTAAGCATCGAGAAATTTAAAAACATAATCGAGAATGGGCAGTTTGTCGGCTTTCTTTTTTATGTCTTTTAAAATGGTGTTGTTTATTAAATCAAGTTGGGCGGAATTGTCGAGGGTGTTGATCTTTATGGTTTGGTCTTCGAGTTCGCCAATTTCAAAAAGTGAACTGTTCAGGTAAGGAACACGATTGTATTTTGAATTTATTAGTTCGCTTCTTTCCTTCATGTTTACTGCCAATACACGGTGAAAGAGTTTGAAAAGTTCATCAAAATCGTGTAAGGTTTCGCTGTTGAGAAAACGATAATCTTTGTTGCCTTTGTGGTAGGTGATTAGCTGTCCTTCTAACAATTTGAGGAACAAAATGCGGTTGATCCAAGTGATGCAAAGTTCGAGAGCAACATTGAAAGTTTGTTCTTCTTTATCGTCACCATAAATACTAAGGTCAGGAATGTGGTGAAAAGGGTCTTCGGTGGTTAATGCTTCAATAGCCAATTCGAGCAATGCGGCAGGATTGCGGTTTTGCTGCTTGCGGCGGATGATGTTTTTTGAGCCTTCTTTGACTTCTTCAAGCCCGATGATGTGCAGCAATTCTTTGTAAAACTTCTCGTCAAGGGAGTTGCTGTCGTTGGGAGTGGCAATTTTTAATAAATGCTGTGGAGAAAGAATTTTTAATAATGCGCTTAACTCCCGATCATCTTCTTTGTTATCGTTGCGCAGCACTTTGTCATAATCGCGGATATCGAAGTAAACACAAGGTATTTCAATGTCGAGGGTGGCAAGTATTTTGGCAATCTCCTCATAAAAAAAAGGGTTGTCCTTTTTATCATTTACCTTGGTTTCGTAAAGTTTCTTGATTTGGGTGTTGCGATAAATGTGCTTGTCGAAATAGTTGGCATCTATTATAAACCATTCGTAAACGTTGGTTGCAACAAGCTGCTTTAGCTGGTTGTTGCCGTCATGGTTTCGTTCGTGCAGGTAATAAAGTATTAGTTCGTGCAGGGCTTTCCTGTTTGGGTTGTCAGCGGAAAGCATTTCGTTGATGTTGGTTGGTCGCTTGGCTTCGATGATTACGCCAACTTCTGTACCGGTAGTTTTGCCAAGGTGAATGACCAAATCTTTCTTGTCTTTTGTGTTTAGTGCGTTGCTGTCCTTGTAATAGGTATCGCGGAGAAAATCACGAACATCGTTTTTTAAATGTTCCTCGCTTTCGTCTTTGGGCAGTTGTTCTATAACGGCAATCTTGTCGAGTAAGACAATGAGGTTCTTTTTAAAATTGTCGATTTCACTCCGTAAGGGTTTTTGTTTCAGGAATGCTTTGAGGGCTTTTTTCGGTGAGAGGGGAAGTAATTTCATTGTTGTGTTAATGGGGGTTTCATTAAAAAACTGTGTCTTGTACTGGTCAGTCTG
>CAIUYS010000339.1 GCA_903903365.1 uncultured Methylococcaceae bacterium | reverse complement strand
GTTTTTTCAGTTTATCCCGATACAGCGCTTAAACGCCGTTATGGCGGTTACCCATCAGGCGCACTATCTGGAAGATATTGAAGACTGGATATTCAGGCTGGATAAAGCCAACACAGCTTCCGGCGGCGGAGTTAATGTCTATAAAGTTCAGCACGCCGATGCCAAAAAGTTGGCGGCCACGCTAAACCAGATTTTTACCGGCTCCAAAAGCAAAGATACCTCGGCCTCGATTGCACCGGGTGAAACTGCCTCCGCCCTATCCAATCAAGACCTGACTAGTACCGCTGATACTCCTTCCAATACGGGCGGTTCACCCTTTGGTACGAGTAATACGCCGTCCAATTTGGGTGGCAATCCGTCCAGTTCAAGTGGTATGCCGACCAGCAATATGGGGACTTTCGCCGTCAATCCGTCTGCTGAAAATTCATCGACGGGCAATCCGGGCGCCTTCGCCACTAATGATCCTGATAAAGAAGCACTGGCAGGTAATTTAGCGACTGGAGGTGCCTCGATAGCCAACATCGGCAAGATAAAAATCATTGCGGATGAGACTAATAATTCAATTGTTATTGTTGCTACCGCGCAGGACTACGAAGTGATACTGCCGGTTATTACCCAGCTGGATGTGATGCCGTTGCAGGTGCTGATAGATGCGACGGTGGTAGAGGTTAGTTTAAAGGGTAATTTAGCGTATGGCATATCGTGGTATTTTCAGCATGGGGGAAGTGCAATTTCTAGTAATATCGGTAAAGGAGGATTGGGATCAGCAGTACAAGCTGTAGGATCGGGACTTACCGCTTACTACACTGCGGGACAGTTGCAAGCCTTGTTAACTGCATCAGCCTCCCAAGATGATCTTAATGTGATTTCTTCGCCGTCGTTAATGGTGTTAAATAATCAAAAAGCGCGGATCAATGTCGGATCTCAAGTGCCCATAGCAACCAGCAGCGTTCAGGCTCCCCTTACTTCAGGCTCCGCCTTTCAGACATCCAATTCAATTCAGTATAAAGATACCGGTGTTACCCTGGAAGTTACACCCAGAGTGAATGCGAATGGTATGGTGATTATGAAACTCAAGCAAATTGTCAGTTTCGTAGAAACTGTAACACCATCATCAATTGATGCAACTACGCCAACAACTCAACAGGCATCTCCTACTATTAATAAAAAAGAAATTGAAAGTAACGTGGCGGTACATGACGGAGAAACTATAGTATTAGGCGGCTTAATTGACAACTCGGTAACTGAAACCAAATCTGGCATTCCTTGGTTATACCAGTTGCCGTTAATAGGGTCATTATTCGGGAGTACTATCAAGAAAGATCTTAAAAGAGAGCTGGTTGTCCTGATCACGCCGCGCGTGGTAGCAAGCAAGCAGGATTCCAGGGTGATCTCTAATGAATTTAAGCGTAAATTAACCGGAATTTATCAGGAAGAAGTATCGCAAGACGGAACCACCAATTTAAGCCTGCAACAAAAGGGAATTCATTAATTGCGAATATAGCCAAGTGGGTAGGATGGGCAAAGGCAAGGCCGTGCCCATCGGGGTTCTCGACGTGCTGATGGGCACGCTGCGCTTTGCCCATCACAAATGAAGTAGCGAAGTACCGAGCGTGACGGGGTTTACAACCCCGTCACTCAGGTTTTGTGTTTCAGGGCAAAAGACCCCTGATCGACAGCAAAAAATTACTGCGTAATAACTTCTGTACCTTTGCCGATTAACACAACATCGGCAGGGCGCATGGCAAAAAGGCCGTTGGTAACAACGCCGGTAATGTTATTGATGATTTGTTCCAGCTTAACCGGTTCCATAATACTCAGGTTATGAACATCAAGAATAACGTTATGGTTATCGGTAATATAGTTCTCCCGCCACACCGGCTGACCGCCCAATTTAACCAGCTCTCTGGCAACATAGCTTCTCGCCATGGGAATCACTTCAACAGGCAGGGAAAATGCACCCAACACATCAACGCATTTAGTCTCATCGACAATACAAATAAACTGCTTGCTGGCTGCTGCAATAATTTTTTCACGGGTTAAAGCGCCACCGCCGCCTTTAATCAAATGCTTGTGAGGACTTACTTCATCAGCACCGTCAATATAAACATCCAATGTACCGACTGAGTTTAAGTCAAATACCGGAATACCGACTTTTTTTAAGTGTGCGGTGCTAACTTCAGAACTGGAGACCGCGCCTTCAATATCCGCTCTAAAATCGCCCAAAAAATCGATGAAATGTTTCACCGTAGAGCCTGTACCAACGCCGATAATGCCGACATCTTTAATATAATGCAAAGCGGCTTGAGCCACTTTTTGTTTTAATTCATCTTGTGTC
>CAIUYS010000338.1 GCA_903903365.1 uncultured Methylococcaceae bacterium | reverse complement strand
GGTTAATAACAAGGATTTAATTGTTGGTCGCGTTATGGGTCATCCGGATGGTTTTGGTTTTGTCAGACCGGATGATGGGTCGGATGATTTGTATTTATCACCTCGCGAAATGAACCCCTTGCTGCATAATGACCGTGCTATGGTGCGTGTGGCTGGGGTTGATAAAAAAGGACGGCGTGAAGGTGCGGTGGTCGAAATTCTGGAAAGAAATACCCATCAGATAGTGGGACGCCTTTATAAAGAAGATGGCTTTACCTACGTTGTGCCCGATAATAAAAATATCGCGCAAACGCTTTTGGTGCAAAAAGGAGGAGCTGGTAAAGCCAAGCAAGGACAAATTGTTATTGCCGAAATTACCGATCAACCGACTAAATTACGCCAGCCTATTGGCAAAATTATCGAAGTTTTGGGTGACCATCTCGCGCCCGGTATGGAAATCGAAATGGCGATTCGTTCTCATGAATTACCGCATTTATGGCCTGAAGCCTTACTGGACGAGATTAAGTCTTTAAGTTCTGAGGTGCCTGAATCTGCCAAAGAAGGTCGCGTTGATTTGCGAAGCACGGCCTTGGTCACGATTGATGGTGAAGATGCACGGGATTTTGATGATGCCGTTTATTGTAAAAAGACGCCTAAAGGCTGGAAATTACTGGTAGCCATTGCCGACGTTTCGCATTATGTGCAGGTTAATAGCGAGCTGGATAAAGAAGCCAAAAATCGCAGTACTTCGGTCTATTTTCCTGAACAAGTCATTCCCATGTTGCCGGAAATATTATCTAACGGATTGTGTTCGCTTAATCCGGATGTTGACCGTTTATGTATGGTGTGTGAATTAGGCATAGATGAACAGGGCAAAGTAGTACGGTCACGTTTTTATGATGCGGTAATGCGTTCTCATGCCCGCTTGACTTACAATGAAGTTGCAAAAATGCTGGTTGATGGCGATACGGTTCTGGCTGAAAAATATAAGCCAATAATGCCGCATCTACGTGAGCTATACGCACTTTACAAAGTCATGCGCGTGAGTCGTGAAGAGCGTGGGGCAATGGATTTTGATACCCAGGAAACACGCATTGTTTTTGGTAAAGAACGTAAAATCGAAAAAATTGTGCCTGTCGTGCGTAACGATGCGCACAAGCTGATTGAAGAGTTTATGATTACCGCGAACAGTGCGGCAGCGAAGTATTTAAATGCTAAAAAAATACCTAAGCTGTTACGGATACACGATGGTCCCGGTCCGGATAAGTTACTTAATCTAAAAACCTTTTTGGGTGAGCTGGGTTTGAAATTCGGCGGTGGTGTCAATCCGACACCGTTGGATTATATGCACTTGGTGGATTCGGTTAAAGGCCGGCCGGATGCCCATTTAATTCAGACAGTTTTGTTACGCTCCATGTCACAAGCCGTTTATAGCCCTGATTTAAAGGGTCATTTTGGTTTGGCGTTGGAAGCTTATGCGCATTTTACGTCGCCGATTCGACGTTATCCCGATTTGCTGGTGCATCGCGCTATACGTCATTGTTTACTGGACAAAAAAATAGAGACGTTTGTTTATGGCGTTCCTGACATGATTCTGTTGGGTGAACATTGCTCGGCCAATGAGCGACGCGCTGATGATGCCACCCGCGATGTGGTGAGCTGGTTAAAATGTGAATACATGATGGATAAAATCGGTGAAGAATTTCCCGGTATTATTTCCGCAGTCACTTCGTTTGGATTTTTTGTTGAACTGGCCGACATTTATGTAGAAGGCTTGGTGCATATCAGTAATCTGGGGCAGGATTATTATCATTTTGACCCGACCAGTCACCAGTTAAAAGGTGAGCGTTCCGGTACCAATTTCCGCTTGGGCGATAGTGTAAAAATCAAGGTTGCCCGTGTTGATCTGGATGAAAAGAAAATGGATTTTGAGCTGATTCAAAAAGAAGGTTCTGTAAAAAAAGCAGAAATCAGTGAGAAGCCTAAAAAAAGACGCCGCAAGAAAAAGCCGTCACCTAAGGCTTAGCTGATTTTTCCATTGCTCGGCCGCTTATTTTCATTCGCGAGATTGTAAATAAGCGGCACACCTTAATGCTTCCCATGCTTCAATAATAAATGAAACTAAGTAAATTATTTGGTCTACATTCGGTACAAGCCGCACTCGATTATTCCCCTAAAAAAATCCATCAAGCCTGGGTTGATTGCGGGCGCCAAGATAAGCGCCTGGGGCAAGCGGTTGAGGACTTGGCCGCTTTGGGCATAGTGCCTGAAAAAGTCGATAGAAAAAGACTGGATCGTCTGGCTGACAATAACAATCATCAAGGTATTGTTATTGAAGTTGAAATGCCGGGTGAATTATCAGAAAGCGATTTAAAAACAGCGGTTGAAAATCTGTCAGAAACACAAACGGCTTTGTTTCTGGTGCTGGATAATGTGCAAGATCCGCATAATTTCGGTGCGTGCCTTAGAACGGCTGATGCCACTGGCGTACAGGGCGTTATTATTACCAAAGACAATGCCACCGGCATTACCCCGACGGTTTGTAAAGTCGCCAGTGGTGCAGCAGAAACAGTACCGGTTTATCAGGTAACCAATTTAGCACGTACCTTGCGATGGCTTAAAGGCGAAGGCTTATGGATTATGGGCGCGGCGGGTGAAACGACACAGACTGTTTATACCGCCGATTTTACCGTCCCGATGGCCTTGGTTGTTGGCGCAGAAGGTAAGGGTTTAAGACGCTTAACCAAAGAACAATGTGATGTGCTGGTATCGGTACCCATGTTGGGTCAGGTAGAAAGCCTTAACTTGTCAGTGGCTACCGGCGTGCTGCTTTATGAAGCCGTCCGTCAGAGATCATTGATTGTTAACTAATGACAGCAAAACCAACTTTTCGGCTCCAAGGTACTGACTTAAGCTGTATTCGCGATGATCGCATCTTGTTTGAAGGGCTAAGCTTTGAGCTGGTTTCCGGGGAGGTATTATTGCTGGAAGGCAAAAATGGCAGCGGTAAAACCTCGTTATTGCGTATTTTATGCGGCTTTAGAGAACCCGATGCCGGTCAGGTATGGTGGTGCGGCGAGGCCATTGATGACAGTCAGTATTACGCTGATATGGCTTATGTGGGTCATTTGGACGGCGTTAAAAAAGAACTGACTGTGCTGGAAAATCTAAAAGTATCGTTGGCTTTGGGTCAGTCCGGGCAGTATTCCATTCAACAGGCACTTATTAAAGTGCATTTGACGGATTATGATGAGGTGCTGGTTCAGGCTTTGTCTGCGGGTCAGAAAAGACGCTTGTCGTTAGCACGGCTTTTGATAACCAAAAACAGCGTGTGGATACTTGACGAGCCTTTTACGTCACTGGATAAACAGGGTATTGCCCTGATTGAAACTTTAATGTCCGAACATTGTGCCAATGGCGGAATGATTGTTTTAACATCACACCATGACATCGAATTGCACGATGTAGCTGTGCAACGTATTAATTTATCCTGATGTCTTTATCACACGCATTTTTTGCCATTATTCGGCGTGATTTGGTGTTGGCCTTGCGCCGACGTTCTGAAATCGCCAATCCTTTATTGTTTTTTATTCTGGTTATCACCCTGTTTCCTTTAGGTATTGGTGCACAGCCGCATTTATTGCAAGCTATCGCACCGGGTATTATCTGGGTTTCCGCATTATTGGCAGCGATGTTGTCGTTGGATAGTCTGTTTCGTTCCGATTTTGATGATGGCTCGTTGGAGCAAATTTTATTAAGCTCACATCCTGCGTCTATCCTGGTATTAGGCAAGATTATTGCCCACTGGCTGGTCACAGGATTGCCGTTGTTAATCGTTGCGCCGCTGTTGGCGATTTTTTTAGGTATGCCCACCCATTCTTTAGGCATTTTATTATTAACCTTGCTGCTGGGAACTCCCGTATTAAGCTTGATTGGTGCAATCGGTGTCGCTTTGACGGTAGGATTACGCCGGGGCGGCATGATTTTATCGCTATTGGTTTTGCCCTTGTATGTACCGGTACTTATTTTTGCCAGCAATGCCGTAGAAATAGCAGGCACTGGTTTACCGGTTGATGCCCAGATCAATATTTTGATTTCAATTTTGTTTATGTCTTTGGTTTTGGCACCCTGGCCAACCGCAGCGGCATTAAAGATGAGTATTAACTGATCGGTAACATCTTATATAAAGATATAAAAATCTAATAATATCGTTTTATTACATATAACGATTGTTTTATGATGTTGTACCGAGCTGTTTGCCCCGCTTTGATAAGCGGGTACACCTTGCGGCTTTCAATATAGTTTGCGTAACAGCAAGTATTAAATAACAATAGCCCGATAAAATGTCGCGTCACATGACTAATCTGGAGTAATAAACTATCATTTT
The DNA here is from genome assembly GCA_903903365.1 of uncultured Methylococcaceae bacterium. Classification (GTDB taxonomy): domain Bacteria; phylum Pseudomonadota; class Gammaproteobacteria; order Methylococcales; family Methylomonadaceae; genus Methylobacter_C. Next base: position 1,492 of record CAIUYS010000338.1, on the reverse strand, counting down.
GACTAACTACCAATCTGTTTTATAGCTTTATACTCTTGCCGTCGCATGGTGCGAATAGCATTCTCCCTCCCACTATTAAATTTACCTTTAACCGCATTCTTATGTTTTTAGTTCCAGATTTCGTAGGTCGCTTCTTTCATCGTATGGCATCACCCCCACATTTTTACGCGTTTACGGGACGTGTAATGCCGTGGCTGGTGGTTATTTTTGTGTTGTTGACTGCCGCAGGACTTTACGGTGGCTTGTATTTGGCACCGGCTGATTATCAGCAGGGTGATAGTTATCGGATTATATATATTCATGTCCCCAGCGCCTGGATGTCATTGTTTATTTATATGGTGATGGCGATTGCCGGCGCGATCGGCCTGATTTGGCGCATTAAATTGGCTGAAATAGTCGCTATCAGTAGCGCCCCCATCGGTGCCAGTTTTACTTTTATCGCTTTATTTACCGGTTCCTTATGGGGCAAGCCGATGTGGGGAACCTGGTGGGTTTGGGATGCCCGCTTGACGTCTGAATTGATCTTGTTGTTTTTGTATCTGGGCGTTATTGGGCTTTATGGTGCGATTGACGACAAACGTGTTGCCTCTAAAGCGGTGGCTATATTGGCGCTGGTCGGTGTGGTTAATATTCCGGTTATTCATTATTCTGTGGAGTGGTGGAACACGCTGCACCAAGGCCCTACGGTAACCAAAATGGATAAACCGTCCATTCATGTCAGTATGTTAATTCCGCTATTGTTAATGGCCTTATCATTTAAGATGTATTATCTGATTGCCTTGATACAGCGGGTGCGTGTCGAACTGCTCCAAAGGGAGCGTAATTCGCAGTGGGTTAAAGCGATGGTGTTGGAGAACAAACAATGAGTCTGCAAGAATTTTTTGCTATGGGGGGCTATGCTTTATACGTTTGGACTTCTTATGGCCTTACTTTGTTGGTTCTGCTTGCGAACATTATTATTCCAGTTATTCAACGCAAACAGTTTTTTGTGAATGCGTTAAAGAAAAAACGGTAAGCCTTTATGAAACCAGCCAGAAAACAACGATTAACCCTTATACTCTTGATGGTACTGGGTGCCAGCATAGCCACGGCATTTGCTTTAAAGTCCTTTAATGAAAATCTGATGTACTTTTTTTCCACAACCGATGTTGTGGATCATAAAGCGCCCAAAGACACCTTGTTTCGCTTGGGCGGCATGGTGATTAAAGGCAGTGTTGAAAGACCCGGTGACGGAATGATGGTACGCTTTAAGCTAACTGACTTTAGCAAAGAAGTGACTGTCGAATATACGGGAATTTTGCCGGATTTATTCAGGGAAGGGCAGGGTATCGTTGCTCATGGCAAGCTGAATGCACAAGGTATTTTTATTGCCGAGGAAGTGTTAGCCAAACATGATGAAAATTATATGCCGCCGGAAGTGAAAGACAGCTTAAAAAATCAGTCTATGCTTAAAAAAGATAAATAAAGCGTACTATCTCACCATTCGCTATTT
>CAIUYS010000337.1 GCA_903903365.1 uncultured Methylococcaceae bacterium | reverse complement strand
ACTTAGCCGACTGAATCCTGAATACTGCCTTTAAACAACAAGCTCCATTAAACGTTATGTTATTGATTTATAATCACAAATTTTCTCCTTTAGAAAGAGACGATAGAGGTACTAGGTATTTATACCTATAGTATTTGTTCCATTTTCCATATTTAATAATCGTACTGTAAATTTATAGTCACTCTGGCGATTTTGTTAATGCGTTTAAAGTCCTGTTAAACGTAAAAGCATTTTATTTTACCCCTTATTAAATAGCTGACCGGGAGCTGATTGAATTTTTAGAAGCCTATTCGCGATTGTTATTTTATTAAACTTAAATCCTGCAAAGCATTGCTAAAAAATAGCGTATGTATTTGTAAATAAAAATAATAAAAATGGAGTTCATGGTTTTATGGAAAAAATAAATAATATTGCCGCATTTTGTAAAGACAAATGCATTTTAGCTCTTTTGAAGGGATATTTTTATGCAAACAATATTAATATGACAGTGGCCGACTTCAATGTGCATGAAATCAATGAAGTGGCAAAACATAAACCGGATTTAATCCTCGTACAACTTAACTGGGTAAATGCCCGGAGGATTGAAACTAATTTGTTAAGGCTGGTGGCCTCCCGTGACCAAGTAAAAATCTGCTGTTTAAACACCAAACTAAACCCGGTTATCTCATCCGAATTGCCCGTGTGGATTGATGGAATCCTAAATAATCCGTTCGATATTGCCGAGATTGCCGAGTATATCAAAAAAAAATTTTTTTCGGACTCTTGTTTGAGTAATAACCAAAATCACCACGAAAAATATTCTGTTACAGAAGGAAGCTGTACTGAATCCAATAATAACTGTGCCGATAATGAACATGATGAAGATCAAATCACCGGAAATACGGATTTCCAACAAGAAATTTGCGATCCGGGATTTACCCATTTCAAAATTGACCAGAAAAAAAAGTGTTTGTTTATAAATGGCGATAATGTCTATCTGACGCCTAAGGAATTTGATCTGATTAAGTTGCTGTTATCGGATATTGATCGAGTTTTTTTGAACGATGAAATCATAAATCGGCTTTGGCCTGAAAATCACCGGGCAACAAAATCGGATCTTTATCAATACATGCACTTATTAAGAAAAAAAATAGAAAAAAACCTTAATAATCCGCAAATCATAATAACAGTCAGAGGCTTTGGCTATAAAATGAATATAGATTGCACTAAAAAATTAATCAATAGATAAATACTGGAATTCGCGTTGTTGATATCAGCCTGTCATAGCGTTAACCAGTTGATTTAAAATATTTCCCTATACCGAATTCAGCTTACTTTATGGCTGTTGAAGCATAGTGTGGTATTCACGAGCCACTGCATCCGGGCTAAGAAAACCTTCAACCCGAAGCCAAGGTTTACCCGGCTTTGCACGCATTAAAATGATCGATGTATGATTCATCTTGTCACCCCGGTAAGCATTGAAAGCCTTTTGGATAGCGATACTCACCTCCCTGGTACCGGTGTAGAAATTCCAGTCAGACCCTGCGCCAAATTTTTTGGCATATTCGGCCAGTTTTGCGGGTGTGTCGTTTTCCGGGTCGATGGAAATCGACACCATATGAGCTTTCTGGCCGTCCTTAGCCAATTTGGTTTGCACCTTTGAAAAAAGGTGGCTGAGCATCGGGCAGATTGCTGAACAGGAAACAAAAACAAAATTCAGAATCACCGGACGGCCATCATCCAGTTCTTTGCCAAAAGATAATTTTTTCCCATCCTGACGGATCACGGCAACATCAGGTGTGTCGTAATTGGCAAGGGCGCGGGCATATTCAGGCGCGTCTGTTTTCTGCCCATCGTTTGACTCCCCTGCCAACAATGGACGCGGCGAAAAAAAGGCCGCAAAGAATATGATAAGGGTTAGTGCAGCCCGCAAGCTCATTGGAGCCACCGTTTTATTATAAAAATACATAATATTGCCAATGCGTTATGCTATTTAAAGTGCGGCTCAATGGTTAGAAATCCTGAAGCTATTCCAAACCAAAAGTCATTCGATTCTACGTAAAATTAGTAAAATTACGGCACAATCCATTCTGAATCAGCCACCAAATTACCATCCGGGGCAAAGCGTGCAATGTAAGCCCCCTTGGAAGCAAACCGCTGGCCACGCGCCAGACTTAAGTGCGGATAGGCAGACACATTCGAGTCCAAGCTCAGCATATCCTCCGCCCGCTCCACCAGATAATCGCGGTAGAGATTATCCAATATTTGGGAAGTAAGGTCTGTCAAAAACAGTAGGTTGAAAAAAACCTCCGTCTGAAACGCCTCGTCAACCAGCGGCAGTTGCCAGGTTTTTAACCATTCTTTCATAGCCGCAACGTTTTTCTGCCGTTTAGCTCCCAGTTCATAAGGATAAACCACTCGGACATGAGACTTCCACGTCTTTGGAACAAAGTCATAATTGTCCGCCGCCAAAAAGCCGGAAACATAAGTGACAGCAGGCAGTTGTTTGGGTGCTGCCTTGTTGACAGCAGATAAATCTGCCGGACGCAGCCACAACATAACGGCATCCTTACTGGAAAGACCTTTCAAAGCCGCTTTTAACTCTATCGGTTCGTCTCCGTATAGCACCCGATTTTCAACCTGAATTTCCGAACCCTTCATGGCTTCTGTCAGTGCCAGCGAGGCACCTCGTCCCACCTTGTTATCCCGATAGACTTGAAGCAACCGGCGAGGCGTATTTTTCCCTTGGTCACGTAAATGCTTGGCCAGAACGTCTGCCTCCAGTGCTACACCGCGAGAATAGTAAAGCGGATAAAAAGCGGTCTCCGCAGGTGGCAAGGTAACACTAGGAAACAGGCAGGGCAGCTTTTCCTGCTGGCAAAACGAATGCACCGGTGCCCAGGTAGTATTTGAAAGTCCGGAAATCACCGCAAAAACCGGCTCTCGTTGATAGTTTTCCGCTAATTGTGTACCCCAGGTTTCCTGTGCTCCCTGTAATTCCCAAACCGTCAACTTCCAATTACGTAACGTGCGCGGGATAAGATCAATAGGCATACGCATACGACCGGAGTAGACTTTCTGACTGGCATTACGCTGTGCAAAAGCGGTGCGCATCATGTCTACCATGGCCTCGCGCTGCTTTGGATCAACGTCTGGCGCAACTATAGTGGCAAAATGTAGTGTTTCGTCACCAACGCCGGGCGACACTTCTGAAGACAGTTGCCGCAGATAAGCAAGTACTGCCTTAATCTCAACATCGCTCAATGCGTATTGCGGCATCAGAGGACTCAGTGTGCGATCACTGACATCTATGCCTTCACGAATAACCTTAGCCAAAGACTCTTCTGTATAGGGTGTGTGTGCCCGAGTCAAGTTCTTGGGCGCACGCGGATCCACCAAGGCAAGCGGACGATTCTCATCCGTAGCGAACAAAAAGCGGCCCGTGATTGGCGTTATCACAATATTGCCTTCCAGACTTCCCATACCGCTGCGCCGATGACAGGTCTCACAGGCCGCTTCAGCACCTTCAACCTGAACTGCCTCCTGACGCTTCCCCTTTAAGGGCTCCCCGGAAGGCAAAATCCCCTCCATATAAATTCGTCTGCCCAGCTCCACGTCCTCGCTACTTGCAACCGGCGGCTCGGCACGCGCAACTAATGCCAGGGTGACTAACCAAAAACAAAGTAGCCGGCGGCTTGATAACAGCCATGAAGATTGCCGTTGAGTATCCGGAAAAGACGTAGATTGTGGATCCATGTAGATCTCCAAAAGAAATAAAAGCAACCAGACTTAAAGTCTGATTTAGGGTGTAGTCGGTTTCGGCTCGCCTGATTGTATACCGGTCAGTTCCACTTCGAATAGCAAAGTTGCGTTTGGCCCGATGTCACGGCCTGCCCCTCGTTGACCATAAGCCAATTGGGACGGGATGACTATTTGCCATTTGGATCCCACCGGCATTAGTTGCAATGCTTCCTGCCAGCCGGGGATAACACCGCCGATCTTGAACAACGCGGGCTTGCCGGTCGGGTAAGAACTGTCGAAAACGGTTCCATCGAGCAGCGTGCCCCGGTAATTGCAGGACACGGTATCCTCTGAAGTCGGCATCTTGCCATCCCCTTTTATGAGAATCTTGTACTGCAAGCCGCTCGGCAACGTCACCACTCCCTCTTTCTTGGCATTCTCTGCCAGGAAAGCCTCGCCTGCCTTTTGATTGGCTTCACCTATCGTTTTCAGAGCAATAACCTGTTTCTGCTTCAACTCATTTTGATAGTTGCTCATTATAGTCCGGAGTTCGTCCTCGGAGAGGTCGAGTTTTTTGCCAGCATTGGCATCCCTAAGGCCTTTGGTAAGCACATCCAGATCCAAATCAAGCCCCAGTCGTTTAAAGTTCCGACCGATATCGACACCGATGCCATAGCTGACTTTCTGTTTGTCGGTCTTTTCTGCCGCAGCCGGGGCGCTCTGCCCGGCAGTTTTCGGGTGCTTGGGCGCGGGAGCATCCTTGGCATTCGCCGCCGACAGCAAAGCGCAGCCGATTAACAAGGCCGCCAGCCCGTTCCATTTCGTTTGCATTATCATGGTGACCTCTTAAATAATTAAACCCGGGGTCAAGTCCGCGTTAAAAGGTTAACATTGGATTGCGATGCCTGCCCTGAGCTTTGTCGGAAGGGAATCACAACCCAAACTACTTGTTCAACTATTGACTACCTTATCAGGCAAGACGCAAAAACAAACCCTCACTTTTGTATTTTACAGCAGTTTCAATATCAGTTAATTATACAGTGGAGTGCAAACCTAGGTTTGTACTCCACTGTATAATTAACTTAATTTGAAAGCACTGTATTTATTGCGTGTTACCTTACCGGCATGATCCTCGTATTGAACCAATAACGGCGTTAGCTGTTTTATTTTTACGCCGACTGAATGGCAGCAAACCCATCAAGCCACTGCCAAATAACCAGACAGCACCCGGTAACGGCACGGACGGAATAGCTGTGCCATTGAGGGAGAAAGCCCTGTCGGGGGTCTGATACGCTTGGTTCAGCGGCAAAAATTGGTTATATAGTCCAACGCTGTAATATTCAGCAAATGTGTTGCCGCCTGAACCATTGCCCCAACCCCAAGGATTGAGACCATTGGAATAGATGGTGATCCAGTAATGGTCGTTCGCCATGAGATTGAAGGGATTTTGCAAATCCGCATGAAAGTCATACATCCCGGAGACGTTCGGGTTGGCTGTCTGGCCCGCGCTACCCGGCACAGTAAGCGTTAATAAGGCGGCCAGGTTGGAGGCCGGGGTATCGGGCGTGGCTGGATCCAGTAATACACCCGTAGCGGGGTCGGTTTTCGCGGGGAATATCTGGATGGTAAACCCGCCGGCGGCATTGGTTTGCGCACCGCCGTGCCAAGTGATATTTGAAATGGAACCGGATTGGGTGGCTATAAAATCGTCATAGAACCAAGTAGAACCATCCGAAACATTGGTGTCTACATGCGAGTCTCTGGTGCTATTAAAGGGTGATAATAGGGGTGGTTGAGAATAAATCGTGTCGGCAAAAGCCGGAACAGAGGCCATCACTGTATACAGGAAAGCCCCTGCAGCGAACGACTTTCCGGCACTCCGCATGATTCCATAGATCCCAAACCAGCGTAAAGAAGCGGTTGCCTGTGGCCGGGGCGAAACGATTCGGCCCTGCTCATGGCCGAAGGCAGTTTCCATTCTCTGTTGTTTCATGGGTTTCATTATTGCTTCTCTCTTGTAAGGGTAATGTATCGCAGTCATTACAAAAAACCGCCCCACACCAAGATGTGAGGCGGTTGGTTTGATTTTTAGGGCGCTCCGTTGCAGAGAGCCCCGGTTCAAGTTAAATGTCTATACTGTATAGCTTCTTCGTGGTTCACGCTCCTGTCAAGTTGCGGGTGACGGTATAGGGCGTGGCAACACCCACGCCAGTTCCCGTTACGGTTACCGTACCGGTGGTCGTGTTATTGCCCGCCGGTGATGTAAAGGTCACATTAATCGTGCAAGTACTGCCCACTGCGAGCGTGTTGCCCACAACACAAGTGCTTCCAGTATTAGCATAGGTCCCATTACCCCCATTGGTTTTCGCAACAGAGACGCCCCCGATCACGAACGGTGCTGCAGTCGCTCCAGAGTTTGATAGCGTGAAAGTAGCCAAGACATTGCCGTTCACGTTACCAAACGAGTAGTTACTACCTGCATTTGGACACCCGGAAGGGCAAGCTAGCGCCAAATTCGGTGCCACACCGGTTCCTGTCAGCGCCACGTTGCTGCGTGTGGTGGTTCCTACTCTGATTGTGGTGAGTTTCAAGAACGCATTTCTTGCTCCGGTAGCGTTGGGCGTCAGCGTTACGGTGACCGTGCAGTTCGCGTTCTGTGCCAAGACAGCGCCCGCACAGCCGTTCGTCATCGTGTAGCCCACAGCGCTGGCATTACACGTCGCAGTGTTGGAATTGTTACTACAGATCTGCACATTACTGACTGTCCACGGAGTAGCCAGCGTATTGGTCACCGTCACAACCTGCGGAGTGCTCGCCAAATTCACCTGAATACTCCCAAATGAGAGTGCTGTCGGTGACACCGGCAGTATCCGCGAGCCGATTCCAGCTCCGCCGGAGGACATCGCCGAACTGGCCGTCACGTTGTCGTAACCCGTAAAATTGGGCGTCAACGAGGTTACGGTTGCCGGAAGGATATTACCGGGGGAGTCCAGCCTGTTATTGCCGCCGCCGACAGTGTTGTTAGCCTGAACCCGGTAAAAGACCGAGGCATTGGTCGGTGCGGTGGCGTCGGTGTAGCTCCTGTTACATCCCGCCTGCGGAGTCAAATCTCCAACAAGCGAGCCGCACTCCGGTTCAAGCGCTTGGATGACCGTATGGTTAGGTGAATTGAACGTCGGCACCGTATCCCGCTCGATGGTGAACCAGTTGGCAATGACGGAGTTGTCAGTCCAGCTCACGGTGAAGGCGCCAGATGGCGTGACAGCCACGTTGGAAGGCGCTTCCGGCGGTTGCGCCACGGCAATGGCCCGCATCATGTCGTTCTCTTCATGACCCAAGATATGGCAGTGCCAGACGTATTCCCAACCGTAGTTGACGTTTTTGTTGGTGACGGAGGACGCATTGCCGCTTTGCGGGTTCAGGTTAAAGAAGTTCAAACCTGCATTTAACGCCTGGCTTGGATCCAGCAAACGATGGCTGTTCGGCACCTTAAAGGGTAGATTGGTCATCACCTTCGGACGCAATGCCACGACAATGTCTTCCAGCGGATTCATGCGCACGGTGTCTTTCCAGCCCAGTTCATTGAGTTCCGGCGGACGAATCGCACCGTCCCAACCCACGCGGTTAACAATCTGCACATGGAACAGGTGAAAGTGGATCGCATGGCTGTCTACGCCGTTATGAGTCACTTTCCACAACTGAGTACCATCGCTCAATTGAGCAAAGGACGGGCTGATGGGTGTGCCATCGTTAGGCGTGATCCTGACCAGTTCGGTAGGCGGGTCGATATACGCCTGCGGAATCGAGGTCTGCACGGTCGCCGTGGTTTTCGGAATTTCCACGCCGAGCAGCGCGTTCATCCGGCCATAATCCGACGTGAAGTCCTCGATGATGGACTTTGGCTGCATATCCAGCGTCAACTTCGTACTAACCGAACCATTCAAAGCAGGGTTCAACGGCGTAAAGTCCAGTGCATTATCCGAAATCAGCGACAAGTCGTGATTGGGAGCCGTAGCCAGACTGCTGTCAGCGACTGACGTACCGTAAGTCGCATTATACGCGACCTGTGGAACGACTATAGGTTCCTGGCTGGTCTTGAACGCATTCTGTACTGCCGTCGTCAAAGTGGCCAGATTGATGGTGCCGATGTCATCCACAGGATGAGTACCGCCAGTACCGCTGACCTGAATCTGCATCAGCGTGCGACTGTTGGGCCCGTAGCCTGGAATGGTCGAGAACGTGCCGCCGGTGTCAGTGTTGTCGTAATTGCCGGTGTAGTAATCCAGGCGCAAATCAAACGCTGGAACCGGAGCGGGCGCATCATTGTACAAGATCAGAGTAGAACCGGCAAAGTGCGTAAAGTCGACCAGAACATCGGCGCGTTCGGCGTTACCCAGCAGCAGCGCATGCTCCTTAATATTGCCAATGACGATGTTCTTCGGGTTGTACTCGAAGTTGACGGGTTGGGGCTTGATCACCGCCGGAGACGACAGAAAGCCACCTTCAGTGCCTATCTGCACCATCGCAGGCCCACGGGTAGCCGGATCGAACACCCCTGATGGACGACCGTCAAAGGTCACGCCACCCTTTTGCTGGGTGTACCACCAAGACGGGAAAGCCTTGCCTGGCGTCGAGTTCTGATTTGACGTGAACGGCACCATCTTGACTTCGGTACAGTCGACTGGAGCGGGGACATTGCCAACCAAGGGCGCTGGATAGCTCGCCGGATAAGTCGTCGTTCCGTCGCACGGGACTGCGTTGTTGGCCGCGCCGGCATTGCCGTTCGCCGTGGTGTCGACGGATTGCTTGCTCGCCGCCAGAACTAGCGACAGGTTGAGCATGCGGTCGTTGCCGACGCTGAGGATGCGCAGGCGGTATTGCTTCGGATCCACTTTCAGGACCGGGTAAGCCGTACCGTTGACCAGCGGGGTATCGTTGAACGCTTCCGGCGTGCCGGAGGGTTGATTCAGCGGGCTACCAGCCAGGTTAACATTGATGGCGCCGTTAGGCACACCCGGGATGTACCTGCCTTCGCAATACTGCGTTGTGGAGGAGATACACGCAGGATCGTAATAGGGATTAAGGATCGGCGGGTTGACGATACCAGTGAACGGCGGCCAGAACCAGGGGCCGTAATCCCAACGACCCACGCTGTTGGCACCGGAAATATCACCCGGATTCTGGTTCGGCATGTAAACATGAGGAACCCAAACATCACCATTGCCTTTGTCTGCGGTAGCGGTGGCTCCGCTAGTCCAACGCCAAGTAGGATCTTGGGAATTGAGCTGGGAAGCAAAGGGGCCATAAAAGTTCAACACCGGCCTGATATTATCCGGCACGAAGGTCTTTTCCTGAATCACCAACGGAATGGTGTCGGGCAGGCCAGGCAGATTACCGTTGGTCACCAACGTCTGCTCGGTGGGATCTTGCAGTACATAACCGGCGGCCAAACCGGCATACACGTTTAAGCGGGTGATGCCCATGGCGTGGTCGTGGTAGAACATCAAGCGGGCGCTTTGCTCGTTGGTGTAGAAGAACGTCAGCGCACCGTTGCCGGGGTTGTTGGTGGCACCGGCAGTCGCGCAAGCCAGTTGCCCCGCGCAGCTTGCTATGACATTGCCACTTGAATCAAACCACATATCAGGCACGTTAGCTGCGCTGACACCTTTGTTGGGGCCGGCTTCACCGACGGGTTTGACCCACTGGCGCGGCGTGCCGTCGCTGATCCACGGAGTGTTGCCGCCATGCAAATGCAGCGCGGTGCGATTGTCTGTGTCGGCATTGCCTTCAGCACCCATGTAGGTGTGATCAACCGGGAACGGCAGATTGCCCGCCGCGCCGGTCGGCAACAGGTTGACCAGCTTGATGCGCACCGGCTTGCCTTTTGTGGCGACGATCACCGGACCCAGGTAGTTGGCATACTGATTCGCGTACGCCAGCTTATCCGGGGCGGCACTGTAGCCCGCAAGGGTAAAGCCCCCCGTCTTGATCTGAACGTAGCCGCGCAGATGGGTGGCCGGGAGGTCACGGTGCAATTGTTTAGTGTAAGCCACCTCGGCGATTTCGTAGTAATCGGAAGCAGGTAAAGTGGCAGTGGCGGGGAAGGTCGTCGTGTCAGGAACGGCCGCCGGCAACGATTGCCTAAGCGTATTGGCGCCACTCGCATCGTAGCCATTGGCTCCGGGAGTAACATAGGAGGAAACCCCCGGGATGCCCGGCAAGGCGTTGACGAACTTCTGGATGCCGGTGTTGGCCAAGGGAACGGTAAAACCCGTGCCGATATAGGTCGTTGGGGTTGGCGGAACATTGTTACCTATCCAAAGGGCATTCAATGGATCGAATTCCGCAATGCCGGTAATCACACCATTGGTGATTTCCGGAGTCACGGTGACCGGGATTACACCCACACCGCCGGAGACCGTCACAGTGGTACACTCGGTATAGCCAGTCCCCCCGGAGAGAACCTGAACATCCGCGACCCCGGGGGTTTGTACCCAATTGGCATAGTCATAAGTGGTCGCCACCAAGGCAGCGTTGCCGCCGCCAGTACCTCCGGTACAACCAGTGGCAATAGTGCCACCCGGATCGATGACGGTCACGCTGGTCAAAACCGGCTGCGGGCTGTTGGCGTAGTTGCCCGTCACGCCGAAATAATCCGGCACCTGGCCGGAGCCCGGCGGCGGGTTCTGCGGCCCAACGGCGGCCAGCACGCCTACAGTATACGCAGCGGCTGCGCCAGCCAGTAATATCCGCCTGATCGATTTATTTAGATGCATGTTCATTATCCGCCTCCTCTTCTGCCGTGGCCGGTGTATCCATGCTGGGTCTGGGCAATGTTAAGTAGTTTTTGTTGACGTTGTTTTACATAGACACCTTTCAGGCGCATGGCGGCTGCTTGCCTATCGGAAAGATGCATTTTTTGCCTTTTGTTCTGAGTCTGGACTGGGGGATTGCCGCTGCACTTCGGATTTGTAGAAGAGGCGCACTGGGCATTCGCTACCTCCCCCCAAAGTGCAACAAGGATTGTCAAAGACAAGCCCAGTGCAAGTTTATTTTTTTTCATATTTACACCTCGTTAAGTCAGGTTTCAGAATCAACAAGTTAATAAAAGTGTCATCAAATAAACAAGGTTACGTAAGTATTGATACTTTGCTTTTGCACTGGCGTCAGCAGTAAAACACAAGCTATATATAACCGCATACACTGAAATGGGTGCAATGGCTCTTGTTGCTAAAGTGAGTTGCTTATTTCTCGGAAAGATTTAGGATTTGCCAAAATTAATTTAATCTTAATATTACGAGCCACTTGCAAAATTACCGACTGGAAAATGCGCAAGTTAATATAGACTCCCAAAAAGCCATTTTTTGAAATGGGTAGCGCGAGAAACGCTATTTTTGGCTCTCTACCCGGTTATTCCTTCATT
>CAIUYS010000336.1 GCA_903903365.1 uncultured Methylococcaceae bacterium | reverse complement strand
GCCAATAGGTAATCAGCTTCTATGTCGGCTCGTAAGGCTCTCTGTATGTATCATGGTTCTTAACATCTCCGGCTTAGTGCGTTGCTGTGCTTCGCGGTAACGCTTGGCTACATTACTGCGTCCATCCTGAAAAGGTTGATGCAACTCGTGTGCCTTGGTTTGACTGATAAACAATTCACTATCCAAGCGGACAAAGCCCGCCTCGCAACTGAAACCCAGGGTCAATACTTGCTGTCCCATCACATGACGCCCCGAGGTGTGGTCAAAATGGCTCGAAACGCCTGGCATTTTTTTGCCATCTTCCAGTCTTTTATGACGGTACGGGCAGACCTTAGTGTCTGCCCTGATGGAGCGAAATCGGGCGAACACATAGATTCGCCCCTACAATATAATTTTGGCGCTTAACCTCCCGATTATTTTGATTTTATTATTATTGACGAGTGTCATCGCGGTGGCGCTAATGATGAAGGTAATTGGCGAAAAATATTGGAATACTTTGCGCCAGCCGTTCAGTTGGGCTTAACGGCAACACCCAAACGAAAAGACAATGTCGACACTTATAAATATTTTGGTGAACCGGTTTATATCTATTCCCTAAAGGAAGGTATCAATGATGGTTTTTTAACGCCTTTTAAAGTGAAACGTATTCAGACCACGCTGGATGATTATATTTTTACCAGTGATGACTACCTGATTGAAGGTGAGATAGAAGAAGGCAAGCTCTATACCGAACCAGACTTTAATAAAATCATTGAAATAAAGGCACGAGAGGCCAAGCGCGTGCAGATTTTTATGAATGATGCCAATCAAAACGAGAAGGCAATTATCTTTTGTGCCACACAAGAACATGCCGCTGCTGTTCGGGATTTGGTCAATCAATATAAAAGTTCAACCAATCCAAACTATTGTGTTCGGGTTACTGCCAACGATGGCGAAATCGGTGAGCAATTTTTACGTGAGTTTCAGGATAATGAAAAATCAACCCCGACCATTTTAACGACCTCACAAAAACTGTCTACGGGTGTGGATGCGCTTAATATTCGCAATGTCGTCTTGATGCGGCCTGTTAATTCAATGATAGAGTTTAAGCAGATTGTTGGCAGAGGCACCCGTTTATTTGAGGGTAAAGAGTTTTTTACCATTTATGATTTTGTAAATGCCTATCATCACTTTGCTGATCCTGAATGGGATGGAGAACCTTTAGCGCTTGAATCTGATGGTGTTAATGAACCTAAAAAACCTTATTTGCCAAAGGACCCTAAAGAGCCAAAAGAAGTTAGTGGTGATGTTGAAGAAAAAACAAAGCGTATAAAAATTAAACTAAAAGACGGCAAAGAACGAGAGATTCAGCACATGATGTCCACTTCGTTTTGGAGTGCTGATGGCAGACCTATTTTTGCTGAAGAGTTTTTAAATAATCTTTTTGGTGAATTACCCGGTTTGTTTAAAAGTGAAGCTGAATTACGGACACTTTGGAGTCATCCCATGACTCGCAAGACCTTGCTTGAAAAATTAGCAGACGCGGGTTATGGTAAAGAAGAGCTGACTTCGTTACAAAAGCTGGTTGATGCTGAAAAAAGCGACTTGTTTGATGTGTTGGAATATGTCTTTAACAGTGATATTAAACCCATCACCCGAGAAGCACGAGTAGCTGCTGCCCAAGCCAATATATTTGCCTTTTTAAATGCCCAACAAAAAGAATTTATTGATTTTGTGCTAAGTAAATATATAGAAACAGGGGTTGAAGAGTTAGACCAAGAGAAATTGGCGACCTTGCTTAATATTAAATATCATTCCTTGGAAGATGCAAAAGAAGTGCTGGGGGCAGTAGCCAATATCAGTTCTTTGTTTATAGAATTTCAGAAGCATTTGTATGAGTTGAAGGTTGCCTAGTTCTGTTGACCTAAATCAAAAAAGGGTAATTTCATTTTTCTTAAGCCGTTTCTTTCGGCAGGCAAATCTTGTGTTGGTTCCCAACTTTTTACAGTACTGACTGAAGCATGTCTGCCAGCACCCAAAGTCCCCCATATTCGCAAGGAAGTCGGTATCCATGCCAGTCAAAGGATGCTGCCCCAGTCAAGTCAGGATGGAAAAGAGGTAAATAGTTAAGTGTGCCATGCTCGTTTCCAAGCTACGTTGACTAATCAGCAATAAATTTAATCTGTGGCAACACTTAAAGGCCTCTGTCTAGGCAGATTACCTTACAAAAATAAATGTAAATAGTGACGGCTACAGTGTCTTTAAAAACTCGTTTTTTTGGTAAAAAACAGGGGCTTAATAATAAGAAAACAGGCTACTAAACTTTATCAAATGAATATTTGATTTTAATCAACCTTGATTTAATGGAGGCCGATAGATATAATCCTTTAGCTATTATGTTTGGAGAGCTATGTGACAAGTAGAAAATACTCTACTGTCAGTAAGATTTTAAGTTATCAAATTCTGATAATTCTGATAATCACGGCTGGCTTTGGTTTTGCAGGTGATTGGCAGCAAGGCTTATCGAGTGCTTTGGGAGGGATGGCCGCTTTTATTCCCAACCTGTACTTTGCCTTAAAAATAGTTAAATCCTCCGGGCTGCCAGCGCGAAAGATGGTTAATTCCTTTTATGCCGGAGAGTCAGGTAAGTTGTTGTTAACGGCAGCGCTGTTTATAATGATTTTTAAAGTTCCAAATATAGAAATATTACCGCTGTTAGTTGGCTATATAACAGCATTATCGGTTTTTTGGTTCGCGCTATTGATGCGTTAACATAACAATTTTAAAGAGAGGAACAATGGCTACCGAAGTTCATGCCGCCGAAGGTGCAACCGGTTATATTATTCACCATTTAACACCGCTACATGTTGGCGAGGGTTTTTGGACACTGCATCTTGATACCTTGTTTTTCTCAGCTGTTTTAGGTGGCTTGTTTC
This sequence comes from uncultured Methylococcaceae bacterium, assembly GCA_903903365.1. GTDB lineage: Bacteria > Pseudomonadota > Gammaproteobacteria > Methylococcales > Methylomonadaceae > Methylobacter_C. Next base: position 15,780 of record CAIUYS010000336.1, on the reverse strand, counting down.
TCTGGTTTTTTAAGACCGCAGCAGACAAGGCAACTGCCGGCGTACCTGGGTTAGTGCAAAACTTTGCTGAAATGCTGATAGAGTTTGTTGATAACCAGGTTAAAGACAGTTTTCATGGCAACAGTAAATTAATCGCGCCCTTGGCATTGACCATATTTTGCTGGGTATTTATGTGGAACTTTATGGATTTGTTCCCCGTTGATATTTTTCCGTTGGTTGGGTCGATGATGGGTATAGAATACCTGCGGGTTGTCCCCAGTACGGATTTAAATGCGACATTTGCCATGTCTATTTCAGTATTTTGTTTGATTATTTTTTACAGCATCAAAATAAAAGGCCCTTGGGGCTTTGCCAAAGAGTTAATGTTTCAGCCTTTTGGTCCTTGGTTATTACCCTTCAACTTGCTGTTGAAATTAGTAGAAGAAATTGCAAAACCCATCTCATTGGCGCTTCGTTTATTCGGAAACCTGTATGCGGGTGAGTTAATTTTTATTTTGATTGCCTTGCTTCCTTGGTACCTTCAACCGGTATTAAGTTTTCCTTGGGCAATCTTTCACATTTTAATTATTACGCTTCAAGCTTTTATATTCATGGTGCTCACAATTGTTTACCTGAGTATGGCGCACGAAGATCATTAATTATTGTTTAACCATTTTTTATTACTTTTTTAATCGTTTGGAGGTTTCATGGAAATTGCAAAATTAATTGCTGACGTACAAGGCATGACTGCTATTGCAGTAGGTCTGGTTCTGGGTATGGGCGCTTTAGGAACTGCGATAGGCTTTGGTCTGTTGGGTGGAAAATTTTTGGAAGGCGCTGCTCGTCAACCAGAAATGGTACCTATGCTGCAAGTAAAAATGTTTGTTGTTGCCGGTCTGTTGGATGCGGTAACAATGATTGGCGTTGGTTTGGCGTTGTTCTTTACTTTCGCAAACCCATTCCTGTCAGCTGTACAAGCTGCGGCTGCCGGTTAATTATACCGTCGTGTTAACTAGCAACAAGAGGAACGCATCGTGAGTATCAATGCCACTCTGATTGGGCAAATGATTACCTTTGCACTTCTGGTATGGTTTACCATGAAGTACATTTGGCCTCCCTTATTTGACTCTTTAGAAGAACGTAAAAAGAAAATTGCCGATGGTTTGGCTGCTGCTGAAAGAGGTCAGGAAGAAATTCTTCTGGCCGAGAAAAAAGCCAAGGGCGTTTTAAAAGAAGCCAAAGAACAGTCTTCAGAGATTGTTACCATGGCTCAGAAACGTGCAAATGAAATTGTTGAAGAATCAAAAGACACCGCTAAAAAAGAAGGCGAGCGTTTGATTATTGCAGCAAAAGCACAAATTGATCAAGAAATACAGCAAGCTAAAGAAGGTTTGCGTCAAGAAGTGGCTGATTTGGCGTTAAGTGCTGCAGAACAGATTCTGGGTGCAGAAATTGATAAAGCCAAGCACCAAGATATCGTTAGCAAAGTCTCAAATCAATTAGGATAGGCAGCATAATGAGCGAACAGGCAACATTAGCAAGGCCTTACGCAGCCGCAGTGTTTAAAAGAGCCAAGGAAACTGATGCGACCGCAACATGGTCGCAGAGCTTGGCTTTTATGTCGGCTGTCCTAAAGAATGAAGATATTTCTGTGGTCATTGATAACCCCAAAGTTAACAAAGAAAGGTTATCAGCTCTGATGCTGGATATTTGCCAAGAGCATATTAATGAAGAGAATGGAAATTTTCTAAAATTGCTGGTTCATAATAATCGATTAATGTTGTTGCCCGTTATTGCCAAGCTTTTTGAAGCTTATAAAGCAGAAGACGAGGGTTATGTCGAGGTTGAAGTATTTACGGCTTACGCGCTTTCAAAAGAAGCAAAGCAAAAATTTACGACAACACTTGAAAAGACTCTGGGCAAAAAAATCCTTATGAATGTAGCCGTGGATAAGTCATTAATTGGTGGCGTTCTCGTACGGGCAGGCGACAGAGTCATTGACGGTTCTATTAAAGGCCGACTTCAACACATGCAAAAAGCGCTACAGTGAAAGTGAGAAAAAGCACATGCAACTAAATCCATCTGAAATAAGTGATCTGATTAAAAAGAAGATCGAAAACTTCGACTTAAGTGCCGAAGCGCATACAGAAGGTACCGTAGTCAGTGTGACTGACGGTATTGTAAGAGTACATGGTTTATCTGAAGCTATGCAAGGCGAGATGCTTGAATTCCCGGGTAACACCTTTGGGATGGCACTTAATCTTGAAAGAGATTCAGTCGGTGTGGTGATATTAGGTTCATATCAGCATATCACTGAAGGCGATACCGTAAAATGTACCGGAAAAATTTTGGAAGTACCTGTTGGTGAGGCATTGCTGGGGCGTGTAGTTGACGCACTGGGTAATCCAATTGACGGCAAAGGTGCAATTGATACCACCGAAACGGCTCCTATTGAAAAAATCGCACCGGGTGTAATTGCCCGTCAGTCAGTTGATCAGCCCGTACAATTGGGTTTGAAATCAATTGATGCGATGATTCCTGTGGGTCGTGGACAGCGTGAGTTGATTATTGGTGACAGACAAACCGGTAAAACAGCCATTGCGATTGATGCCATCATTAATCAAAAAGGTACAGGCATTAAATGTATCTATGTCGCTATCGGTCAAAAACGTTCATCAATTGCCAACGTCGTTCGCAAATTGGAAGAGCATGGCGCAATGGCGCATACCATTATTGTTGCGGCATCAGCGTCTGAATCAGCGGCACTACAATTTATTGCACCGTACACCGGTTGTTCAATGGGTGAGTTTTTTAGAGATCGCGGTGAAGACGCCCTGATTATCTATGATGATTTAACCAAGCAAGCATGGGCTTATCGCCAAGTTTCTTTATTGTTACGTCGTCCGCCTGGTCGTGAAGCGTATCCAGGTGACGTATTTTATTTACATTCCCGTTTGTTGGAAAGAGCCTCACGTATTAACGCGGCTGAAGTTGAAAAACTGACTGGCGGTCGGGTAAAAGGTAAAACCGGTTCATTGACGGCATTGCCAATTATTGAAACCCAAGGTGGTGACGTATCTGCTTTCGTACCGACTAACGTAATCTCTATTACCGATGGTCAGATCTTTCTTGAAAGCAACTTGTTTAATTCAGGTATCCGTCCCGCTGTAAACGCTGGTTTGTCGGTATCGCGAGTCGGTGGCGCAGCACAGACAAAGATCATCAAGAAGTTAGGTGGTGGTACTCGTCTTGATTTGGCGCAATACCGTGAGTTAGCGGCTTTTGCCCAGTTCGCTTCGGATTTGGATGAAAGCACCCGTAAGCAAATTGAACGTGGCCAACGGGTTACGGAATTAATGAAGCAAAATCAATATTCGCCGATGTCAGTCGCGCAAATGGCGGTTTCATTGTTTGCTGCTAATGAAGGTTTCCTTGATAGCATAGAAGTAAACAAGGTACTGGACTTTGAAGCTGCTTTACAGTTGTACATGAAATCAGAGCAATCTGAGTTAATGAGCAACATTAATGCAACTGGCGATTTTAGTAATGAAATTAGCAGTGGAATAAGAACTGCTATTGAAACTTTCATTAATACTCATAGTTGGTAAAAGGGTCTTCAAATGGCTGTTGGTAAAGAAATACGCACAAAGATCGCGAGTATCAAGAATACTCAAAAGATCACTCGGGCAATGGAGATGGTTGCTGCGAGTAAAATGCGTAAAACAAAAGACAGAATGCAGGCAACAAGGCCCTATTCTATAAAAATTGGCAAGATTATCAAACATTTGGCTCAGGCCAATCCAGAGTATAAACACCCTTATCTGATTGCACGCGATGTTAAGCGGGTAGGGATTATTTTGGTGAGTTCCGATAGAGGCTTGTGTGGTGGGCTGAATTCTAACCTGTTCAGAAAGACGCTGACTCAGTTAGTACAATGGCACAACGCAAATATTGAAGTCGATGTTTGTACCATAGGCACAAAAGCTTCAGGGTTTTTTAGCAACCTGAAAGTTAATGTAGTCGGTCAGGTTTCTAAATTGGGTGACGCTCCTCATCTGAATGACATAGTCGGCGTCATTAAAATAATGCTGGATGCCTATGAAGAAGGCAGAATCGATGAATTGTATGTCGTTAGCAATGAATTTGTGAACACCATGACTCAGCGACCTACTGTTGAACAGTTACTTCCTGTCGTCGCCTGTGAACTTGACGAAAAACTGAATGGTCATTGGGATTATATTTATGAGCCTGATGCTAAAGAAGTTTTGGATCATCTATTGACTCGTTTTATCGAATCCAAAGTTTACCAGGGGCTGGTTGAAAATAATGCCTGTGAGCAGGCAGCCAGAATGGTGGCTATGAAGAGTGCTTCGGATAACGCAGGCAATCTTATTGGTGAGTTGCAATTGATTTACAACAAAGCCAGACAAGCCGCTATCACTCAGGAAATTTCAGAAATTGTTGCCGGTGCCTCTGCTGTTTAAAGCTCTCTTGAGCTTAATCGAAGGCCCCAAGCAAAATGACACAACACTTAGAGGACAACTCAATGAGTTCGGGTAAAATCGTTCAAATTATCGGCGCGGTCGTCGACGTGGAATTTTCACGTGCAGACCTGCCAAAAGTATATGATGCCTTAAACGTAGAAGGCAAAAATCTGGTATTGGAAGTACAACAGCAATTAGGTGACGGCGTAGTCAGAACCATTGCCATGGGTAGTACCGATGGCTTAAGTCGCGGTTTACAGGTTACCAATACTAATGCACCTATTTCTGTACCCGTGGGTAAAGAAACTTTAGGTCGTATTATGAACGTCTTGGGCGAACCCATCGACGAAAAAGGTCCTATCGGCGAACAAGTTAAATGGGGTATCCACCGTGAAGCACCCAGTTATGCAGAACAAGCGGCTGCCAACGAATTGTTGGAAACCGGCATTAAAGTTATCGATTTGGTCTGCCCTTTTACCAAAGGTGGTAAAGTCGGATTATTCGGCGGCGCGGGTGTTGGCAAAACAGTTAACATGATGGAGTTGATTCGTAACATCGCTATCGAGCACAGTGGTTATTCTGTGTTTGCGGGTGTTGGCGAACGTACTCGTGAAGGTAATGACTTCTATCACGAAATGACGGATTCAAACGTAATCGACAAAGTATCGCTGGTTTACGGACAAATGAACGAGCCACCGGGAAACAGACTACGCGTTGCGCTGACTGGTTTAACCATGGCGGAATATTTCCGTGATGAAGGTCGTGACGTTCTGTTTTTCGTTGATAACATCTATCGTTATACACTGGCAGGAACTGAAGTATCAGCACTGTTGGGTCGTATGCCTTCAGCCGTGGGTTACCAGCCTACACTGGCCGAAGAAATGGGTGTTTTACAAGAACGTATTACCTCAACCAAAACCGGTTCTATCACGTCTATTCAGGCGGTTTATGTACCAGCGGATGATTTGACTGATCCATCACCAGCAACTACTTTTGCGCATTTGGATGCGACTGTTGTATTGTCACGCCAAATTGCCGAGTTAGGTATTTATCCTGCTATTGATCCACTGGACTCAACCAGTCGTCAGCTTGATCCTTTGGTTATCGGACAAGAGCATTATGATGTCGCACGTAGCGTTCAGGGTATTTTGCAACGCTACAAAGAATTGCGCGATATTATTGCCATTCTGGGTATGGATGAATTATCGGAAGAAGATAAATTGACCGTATCAAGAGCCCGTAAAATGCAACGATTCTTGTCTCAACCGTTCTTTGTTGCTGAAGTATTTACCGGTTCTCCTGGTAAATATGTATCTTTGAAAGATACTATTGCCGGTTTTAAAGGTATTATTGCCGGCGAGTACGATACTATTCCTGAGCAGGCTTTTTATATGGTCGGTACCATAGATGAAGTGCTTGAGAAAGCACGGGCAATGCAAGGATAATAGTCCGGTCTGCCAGTTTAATCGCTGGAACCGGATTGAAATCTTGAGAATGCAAAGACATTAAAAAGCTAATAAATGTTTCTCCCCACCTCGCAGTGGGGGGAATATTGAAACAGGTAAAAAAATGACCATGACCGTACATGTAGACATCGTAAGCGCAGAAAAGGAGATATTTTCCGGATTGGCGGAAATGGTATTTGCTCCGGCTGAACTTGGCGAAGTGGGTATTTCACCTCGACATGCCCCCTTGATAACAAAGCTTAATGCCGGTGAAGTTCGGGTAAAAGTGAGCGATACCGAAAGTTATCCCTTCTTTATATCAGGTGGACTTTTAGAGGTACAGCCTCATTTAGTCACCATTTTGGCTGACACGGCGATTAGGGCAAAAGATATTGATGAAGCGGCGGCACTGGATGCCAAAGCTAAAGCAGAAGAAGCGCTGACTGATAAGTCCGGTAAAATTGATTACGCAACAGCTCAGTCAGAATTGGCTCAAGCTGTTATGCAATTAAGAACCTTGGACAGGCTTAGAAAGCGTGGTGGATAACGGTAGAGATGCGCGTTTATTGTAAGCTGGATAAAACGTGCTCTACAAATTTTAAAAAAACCCGATAACGTAAACTACGCCATCGGGTTTTTTTGTATAACAGGATATGAAATGAAAATAACGACTATTATTCTTGCTGCAGGTAAAGGTACGCGAATGCGTTCTGAGCTTCCCAAAATTTTACATAACATCGCTAATAGACCGCTGCTTCAGCATGTTTATGACACGAGTTGCCAACTGGAAAACAATACCATTAAGATTGTTTATGGTCATGGCGCAGATTTGGTCAGGGATACTTTAAAGGATTTAGCAGCAAGCTGGATTGAACAAAAACAGCAATTAGGTACAGGTCATGCGGTGCAACAGGTTAGCGATCAAATTGCTGATACCGATACCGTTTTAATTCTATATGGTGATGTTCCTTTATTAAAACTGACGACAGTAAAGCAATTAATTTCCAACGTTAATGACCAGTCTCTGGCATTACTGACCGTCAATCTTGATAATCCAACCGGTTATGGCAGAATAGTCAGAGATGCCTCTGGACAAGTGACCAAAATTGTCGAAGAAAAAGATGCTTCAGTTACTGAAAAACTGCTTAATGAAGGCAATACCGGCATCATGGCTGTGCAAGGTAAAGCGTTGAAAAAATGGTTAAACCAGTTAAATAATAATAACGCCCAAGGCGAATATTATTTAACAGACGTTATTGAAATGGCCGTTGCTGATGGTATTACGGTGGTGACCAATCAGCCTGAATCGGTTGATGAAGTCTTGGGCGTTAATAATCGTATCCAGCTTAGTCATCTGGAACGTGTTTATCAGCAAGAACAGGCGAACCGATTAATGGAACTGGGCGTTACCTTAGCTGATCCAGCCCGATTTGATCTTAGAGGGTCAATTGAAAATCTGGGTATTGATATAGTCGTTGATGTTAATGTTATCATTGAAGGTAAAAACAGCATCGGCAATAACGTCAAAATAGGCGCCAATACCCATATAAAAGATTCCATTATTGGCGATAGCGTGGAAATTTTGGCTAACTGCGTCATAGATAATGTAGTAATAGGGCAGGGTAGTAAAATTGGGCCTTTTGCCAGACTGCGTCCGGAGACGGTTTTAGCTGAAAATGTACACATTGGTAATTTTGTAGAAATAAAAAAATCATCAGTAGCGGCATCCAGCAAAATAAACCATTTAAGTTATATTGGCGACACGACAGTGGGCAGCCGGGTTAATATAGGTGCCGGAACCATTACCTGCAATTATGATGGGGTCAACAAATTTAGAACCGTTATTGAAGATGGCGCTTTTATTGGCTCCGATACCCAGTTAGTCGCCCCGGTAACCATAGGCAAAAATGCCACCATAGGTGCTGGTTCAACAATCACTAAAGACAGTCCAGAGAATCAGTTGACCTTAAGCAGGGTAAAACAGGTTTCTCTCGCCAACTGGCAACGACCCATTAAAAAGGAAAAATAATATGTGTGGAATTGTAGGTGGAGTAGCACAGCGAAATGTAGTGCCTATATTGCTGGAGGGCTTAAAAAGGCTTGAGTACCGTGGTTATGATTCAGCGGGATTAGCCGTTATCGACAACCAGATAATTTACCGAAAAAGGGAGCTGGGTAAAGTTAAAGGGCTTGAGGCTTTGTTACAGGCTGACCCCGTCTCGGGCTCTATCGGGATAGCCCATACCCGATGGGCAACTCATGGCAAGCCTAGCACAGCCAACGCGCATCCGCATGTGTGCAAAGATAAAGTGGCTGTCGTACATAACGGCATTATTGAAAATCATGAGTGCTTACGGGGCTCATTAATAGAAAATGGCTACGAATTTACTTCAGAAACGGACACTGAAGTGATTGTGCATCAGATTTATGAGGCCATGAAAACTACAGATAACTTATTATCTGCGGTCAAGCTTACGGTAAAAAAACTTGAAGGTGCGTATGCCCTGGGAATAGTGAGTACAGAGGAACCTGATGTATTAATAGCCTGCAGAAAAGGCAGTCCACTCGTCATTGGCGTGGGTATTGGCGAGTATTTTATCGCTTCAGATGTCGCTGCATTACTCCCGGTTACGCGTCGTTTTGTCTTTTTGGAAGAGGGTGATATAGCCTCAATAAGCATCGATAAACTGGTCATTTATGATGTCAACGACACGGTTATCAGTCGCCCCATTAAAGAAAGCCAGCTAACCGCTGATTCAGTTGATAAAGGTGATTATCGCCACTATATGCTGAAAGAAATTTATGAGCAGCCTTTTGCTATTTCGCAAGCTCTGGAAGGACGATTTATTAATAATCGCTTGCAAGAAAATTCATTTGGACACAATGCCAGTGAAATATTTGATAATATAAAGTCAGTACAAATTTTAGCGTGCGGTACCAGTTATAATGCCGGATTAGTGGCTCGCTATTGGTTTGAAAATCTGGCTCGCGTACCTTGTAATATTGAAGTAGCCAGTGAGTTTCGTTACAGAAACCCTGTATTGGCGGCGGATACCTTGGTTGTAACCATTTCTCAATCAGGTGAAACAGCCGATACGCTGGCGGCATTGAACGAAGCTAAAAAGCTGGGCGCCAAATATTCCTTGGCAATCTGTAATGTTCCGGAAAGTTCACTGGTTAGGGAGTCCGATCTGGTATTAATGACTCGAGCAGGCCCTGAAATTGGTGTCGCATCAACTAAAGCCTTTACCACACAATTGACAACATTGATGCTGTTAGTGATTGCTATCGGTAGGCGCTTTAAAATGACCGAATTACGGGAGCAGAAAATTACTTCAGAATTATTCAGTTTACCCGGAAAAGTTGAAGCGGTTTTAAAGCTGGATGATGAAATTAAGCAATTAGCCGAGCAATTTGCCGAAAAACAACATGCCTTGTTTTTGGGAAGGGGAACGCATTACCCGATTGCAATGGAAGGCGCCTTAAAGTTAAAAGAAATTTCTTACATTCATGCAGAAGCCTATCCTGCCGGTGAATTAAAACACGGTCCCTTGGCATTAATAGATGCTGATATGCCGGTTATTACGGTCGCGCCGAACAACCGGTTATTGGAAAAGCTGAAATCAAATATGCAGGAAGTGAGTGCGAGGGGTGGGCAATTAATTGTTTTTATGGATGAAACTCTAGTTTCTTCATCTGATGATAATGTACAGATTGTAAAAGTACCGCAAGTTGAAAATGAGATTGCACCCATCATTTACACTATCCCGTTACAACTATTATCCTACCATGTTGCTGTCTTAAAAGGCACGGATGTAGACCAACCCAGAAATCTTGCCAAGTCCGTTACGGTCGAGTAAAGTTATATCGGCTATGCTCAGCGCGGTCATGTTTGCGGAAAACCGTCAATGTGGTCGCGCGGTGTGTAACAATCAGTTTGCAGTTTTTTTGTCCAAAAGCGGTTGATCATGGACAAAATAGTTTCGCTTGAGACATATAATATTACTATATGAAGGTTTTTGGAGGATAAATGCGCCTTTTACTGGTTGAAGATGATGAAATACTGGGCGATGGTTTGGTTGCCGGCTTAAAGATGGAAGGTTATGCAGTTGATTGGCTAACCAATGGCAAATTGGCTGATGAGGCTTTAAAGCTCAATACTTATGAGCTGATTGTATTGGATCTTAATTTGCCCGATATGGATGGCATGGCTATTTTGAAAGCGTTAAGAAGTCGTAAAGACGAAACGCCCGTGATGGTGTTAACGGCTAAAGACACGATTCCTGACCGAGTGTTGGGTTTGGATAGTGGTGCGGACGATTTTGTTATTAAACCGTTTGAGTTGGACGAAGTTTGCGCACGGTTAAGGGCGTTGGCAAGAAGGAGCGAGGGCAGAAGTGCGCCAACTATTGAGTATAAAGGTATTGTCTTGGACCCCGCCTCTCATTTGGTTACTTTTAACAATGAAAAGATAGAGTTGTCTCAAAAAGAATTTGAGATACTGAGTTTTCTGATGAGCAACATCGGCAAGGTGGTTTCCCGTTCCAGGCTTGAAGAAAGTCTTTACTCATGGGAATCTGACGTAGAAAGTAATACGGTTGAGGTTCACATCCATTATCTTAGAAAAAAGCTCGATCCAGCGCTTATTCGCACCGTTAGGGGTGTCGGTTATATCATTGATAATGAAGACGAGTTATGAATTATTCTCTTCGGCAATTATTGCTGATCAGTTTGCTTTCTGCGTCCATGCTTATTTGGGGAATTGCCGCTTATGTCAGTTATAAAGTAACGCGTGATGAAGTGGCTAATCTGTTTGATGCGGAATTGGCACAATCGGCTAAAGTGCTTAATGCCTTTGTAGAAAGTCTGTTACGGGAAGGTTCGTTGTCGGGGCACTGGAGCCAGGAGCAGGCAAAAGCCGACGAGATTTTGCACACTTACGCTTTAAAACGTAAGTTTAAAAGTAAAAGCGCTTTTCAGTTGTGGTCAGAGGATGATGGTTTGTTGCTGCGCTCAACAAACGAATCCGCGTTTTCAGTGCATGGCTTTAATCAAACTAATATTGATGATCAATTGTGGCCCATCTTTGATGATCTCCTACAGGCTAATGCCTTGGGTCATAAATACGAAAGAAAAATTGCCTTTCAGTTATGGTCCAAGAGTGACGGCCTAATGTTGCGCTCTGATAGTGCCCCTATGTTTGCTTTTGCTTCGTCAGATCATGGTTTTAGTGAAACCAAGATTGATGATTATGTGTGGCACGTTTTCAGCATTACCAATTCAACCGGTGAGTATATTATCCATGTCGGTCAGAAAGAAGAGATTCGTGCAGAATTAACGGATGAAATATCTTCACAATTGGTTACCCAATTTCTGATTGGTTTGCCCTTTTTAGGGTTGGTTATCTGGTTTATTGTCGGATTGTCCTTAAAACCCATTAATAGATTGGAAAAAGCACTCGCCAAGCGCGAAGCCAGTTACCTTAAACCACTCTCTATCAAAAGACTGCCGAATGAAATTGTGCCGGTGGTTAATGAGATCAATAACCTCTTTGTCCAGCTTGAACAGGCTTTTGAACATGAGCGCCGCTTTACCGCTGATGCCTCTCATGAATTAAGAACGCCTTTAGCCGGGTTACTGACACAAGCGCATGTTGCCTTAAGAACAACCGATGAAGAAGTCCGTAAACAGGCGCTTTCTCGTATTAAGCAAGGCGTTAACAGAATGACTTATATGGTGCAGCAATTGCTGACCTTTTCGCGCATTGAATCCAATACGGAGTTTTTAACCAAACAAAATACTATGGTAAGTCGTGAAGTGGTTCATGTGATCGCCGAACTGGAACCTGAAGCGCATAAGAAACAGATTTTGATGGAGTTTGTTGAGGATAATCCTGTCCCCGTTATTGTTAACGGGCCGTTGGTTTCAATTTTGATTCGGAATATTATTGATAACGCGATCAAATATACGCCCGCCAAAGGCAATGTATTAATAACGGTGACCGGTCAGGAGAAATATTTACAAATTTGTGTCGAAGATTCCGGGCCGGGCATAGCGCCCGATCAATATGAAAAGTCTCTGGAGCGTTTTCATCGCTGTGTTGAAACGGCCAATACGGCAAAGGGCACGGGTCTGGGATTTTCGATTGTGCAACGTATTGCTGCTATTCATAATGCCGATCTGATTTTAGGCGTGTCTCAATTTGGCGGACTCAAAGTGACGGTATTATTTCCATTGCCCATCAGGCCGGAAGATAAATCGTGGCAGAAGAAATTAAGTTTTTTTAGTATCAGAAAAAGCGGCTGAGTTTTGCAGGTTAAGCTATAAAAATAGTCCACGAAAAGTACGAAAAAATATCTTAAGGTAATTCCGCAGGCCGGTGAATCTGTTCAGGGTGGGAGATGCCAGTGGTTCACCTCCAAGGTCCGCTGGCCTCTACAAGTTTGGTAATCTGGAGGCCCAGAGCCTCAAGCCGCAAATCAAGCCCCATTTCCCCCTGATCAATGGCCTGCTCTAGGACCCTGGCCGACTCCATAATGTCCAACGCACAGATAAAGCCGGCATTGCTGATTAGGGTATGCATCCTCCGGGTGGCCATATCCCTATCGTCCGAGGCCAGATCGCGGCGGGTCAGTTCGACTGCATCAATGTTGTCACTGAAGAACATCTCCAGCAGACTGATAAACATATCCCGATCACCGTCCAGCCGCTGCGCAACCCGGCCTCGGTCGATTCCAGCGATATCCGGGAAGTCTTTGACAGTATCAATGCCAGATGATGTCTGTGCAGTTGGAGCTGAGGCCAGCCGTGGCTTGATCCATTTTGACAGCATAGCCGCCATCTGTTCCAGATCCATCGGCTTGGCCAGCACGTCGTTAGCACCGGCCGCGCGAGCTGCCGCTTGTTGTTCGTCACGTACCCCGGCGGTGAAGGCAATGATTGGCAGATCAGTCAAGCCCAGTTCCTCACGTATCAGTCGGATTGCAGTCAAGCCATCCATCACGGGCATCTGTACATCCATCAGCACTGCATCGAAAGCCTCTGGCCGGGTTATGAGAAGTTGCACGGCCTGCTGGCCATCGGCGGCCAGAGTGGTGACCGCACCTTCCAGCGTCAACACCCGCTCCATCAGATCCCGGTTCATGGCACTGTCGTCCACCACGAGTATGTGCGCTCCCGTCAGGCGGGGTCCGAACGAGGGTGGTAGCGGTATGGCTGCCAACGCGTCCTTATCGCCTTGGTCCCCCCTTTGGAAGGGTAACTCGAACCAAAAGGTGCTGCCTTGGCCGAGTTCACTCTGGACGCCAATCTCTCCGCCCATCAGTTCTACCAAGCGCTTGCAGATAGACAAACCGAGACCTGTGCCACCAAAACGACGGCTGATGCTCGCATCGGCTTGGGTGAAGGGCGCAAACAGTTGGGCCAGCGCCTCCGGTGCAATGCCTATGCCGTTGTCGCACACCTCGAAGCGCAGCCGCACGGCCGTTTCGCCGATCTCGCGCACTTGGACAAATACCGTGACTTCCCCTCTCTCGGTGAACTTGATGGCGTTTCCGGTCAGGTTGAACAACACCTGCTCCAAACGCAGCCCATCGCCGAGTAATGGCCCCAGCTGAATAGCTGGAAGCTCCAGGCGCAGCGCCAGCCTCTTGGTTCCTGCGGCCTGACCCATCAGACTATCGAGATTCGCCAACAGAATCCCCAAGTCGAAGGGGCGGGGTTCGATGCGCAGTTGCCCCGCCTCAATTTTGGATAAGTCAAGCACATCGTCGAGGATGGCGAGCAGGGATTGGCCGGCAGTGCGGATGCGCCCGACCATTTCACGCTGCTTCCCGACGAGCGGCTCGCGTTCCAGTACTTGGGCCAAGCCGAGCACTGCGTTCATCGGGGTGCGGATCTCATGACTCATGTGAGCGAGGAATTCGCTCTTAGCCGCGTTGGCGGCCTCTGCGGCATCATAAGCCTGCCGCAGCTCATGCTCGTAACGCTTGCGCTCGCTGATGTCTCGGGATACGCCGAGAATTTCCACAAAGCTGCCGTCGGTACTGAGAATAGGGCTTGCCGTGACATCGGTCCAGACGGTGGAGCCGTCTTTGCACCGCTGTTCAAGTTCTCCCCGGAAGTTTTCCAAGGGAAGTCCAGTCTCTACGTTGGCACGCAATTTTTCGAAATATGCTTGGGCAATGGTCAGTGAGTCGGGAGCAAGTACCTCTTCCAGTGATTGCGGCTTGACTTCATCTGCCGTGAAGCCGCGCAACTTTTTAACGGATGGGCTTACGTAGGAAAACCTGCCGTCAAGATCCATCGTCTGAATGATGTCGATGGCATTGTCGGCCAGCAGGCGGTGTCGCTCCTCACTGATCAGCAGCCTTTCTTTCATCTGCTTGCGTGCCGTGATGTCCTCGATAATGAATAGGTGACGCGGTGGGCTGTCGGCATCGACTTGCACCGGTGCACAGGTCACGCTGGCCCAGACCACTGAGCCGTCCGGATGAAGATAGCGTTTGTTCAAACAGTAGCCATTGATCTCGCCGGCGTTAAGCCGCCTCGTGTGATCCAGACTTTGCTGAATGTCGTCCGGGTGCGTTAGGCTACTCAGTGATTCAATTCCCATCAACTGCTCGAGCGTTTGACCGACGATCTCGCCAAGGCGCACATTGGCTTCCAGAACCTGCCCGGTGGTCGAGTCGACCAACGCGACACCCAACGGTGCTTGTTCAAAGATGACGCGAAAACGTGCCTCGGCTGCTCGCTGGGCTTTCAGCGAGGTCAACTCTTGACGCTGCTGCCCCCTGCGCCACAGTATATAACCTGCGGAATAGACCAGAAGCAGGCCAAAACCCACGACTAGGGCGGTGGCCCAGGCCAAGTTGCGGATGCCGTCATAGGCCTCGATCTCGTCGATTTCGGCGATCATCAACCAGGGCGTTCCTGCAACGACGGAGGCATAGGCCAAGACGGGAATCCCTCGATAATCGCGGCCTCCCTCGATAATGCCTCGCTCTCCGAGTGCTGCTCTGGCTGCGGGCATTTCTGGCGTGCTCAAGGGAAGGGTCATCGAGAGTGCGGCATCACTTTTAAAGCGCAGGGGCGTCAAAAAGCGGACCTCTTCGCCGTCGCGCCGAACCAGGTAGGTCTCCGCCGTCCGGGTTGGCACCGGCCAGGATTCGACCAACGGGTTCAGGGCCTGATCCGCGCGCCAGGTCACGTAAGCCAAACCCAGTGGAGCCATATCTGGAGACCCGATAGGTGCCAGAACGCCGTATTGAATCTCCCCCTTGGCATTACTGTGCAGATCAACGAGTTCAACATGCGGCCGCTGCAAGATATCCCTGATCAAGTCCGTATATGCCCGGACATCGGCTTCGCCGATGGCGAAGGCCGGACGCCCCTCGATATCCATCACAGCCAGTCCGGCCCAGCCTCGCGCTTGCGCCATCTGAATCATCAGTTCCTGCATCTGTTTCAGACTCGCTTTATTCTTCCGTCCACCGCTCTGCCATTGACTGAATAGTATCTCAAGCTGCGAGTGGCCGTAAAATGCCAAATCGGTATCAATCCGAGCCTCGGTTAGCCATGCCTCGATTTGTTGACGTTTCTGCTCGGCAATCACCGCCAGGGTGCGGTCGTTTTCGCGGCGTATTTCCTCGCTCAGGTAGCGATAGCCGATGGTGCCGATCGCGCCGATCAGTAGCGAGAGGACGAGTAGCGGCAGCACAAAACGCAGCCAATGCCGATCGAAGCCGCCTGTGGGAGAGGTTGGAAGATGGGAGGTGATAGCGGTTCTCTTATGTGCAGATACAGCTCGGTACTGAGGAAAATATTAAGTACCGAGCGGGTTTAAAAAAGGCTGGTGCCGCTGTTAAGCAACG
>CAIUYS010000335.1 GCA_903903365.1 uncultured Methylococcaceae bacterium | reverse complement strand
CGGATAGACGGCGCGTTTTTAAAGTGCTTGATAGCCGCCAGCGTTTCAGTAGGCTGTTGAAATCCATACAAACTCAAGCTGTCCAGTAATTCGGCATCATCTACACTGCCTGTCCAAATCAGTTGGCTATGCTGATCTTTTACGGTCTGCCGGGAGAGAGAAAAAACCTGATCAAATACCGCATGTACCTGCTCTCTTACCGTATCCAACTCGTTTTTAAAACCGTTCCAGTCCGGATAATCCAGCGAATAAGCCAGTAGCGCTTGCACTAAGGGCGCGGTCGGCAAGTCATGCGTTTGCCGGTCTTGATATTGTTGGATATGGTTTTCCACTCTACGCAGAAAACCATAAGACTGGATTAACTGTGCGGCATCGTTTGGCGTCAATAATTCCAGCTCGCCAAGAATTTTCAGGACATCCAGAATACCGCGCGTTTGCAACGCCTTTTCATTACCACCGCGAATCAACTGAAAAGCTTGACCAATAAATTCAACTTCGCGTATGCCACCCGGCCCCAATTTAACGTTATCCATGCGGTCTTTACGTCTTAATTCCTGGGTGATTTGTAGTTTTAAAGAACGCAACTCTTCAAACGCGCCATAATCCAGATAACGCCGATAAACGAAAGATTTTAGCATTGCCATCAGTTGTGCGCCGGTGTTAAAGTCACCTGCGACCTGACGCGCCTTAACCATCGCATAGCGCTCCCATTCCCGTGCCTGGGTCTGATAATAGTTTTCCATACCATCAAAAGTCATGATAATGGGGCCGCTATCGCCAAAAGGTCTTAAGCGAATATCCGTACGGAACACAAAACCGTCCACCGTTATTTCATCCAGCACTTTGACCAGACTTTGACACAGTCGCGTAAAAAACTCGCTGTAGCTGGTTTCTTTTCTATCCGGTAATACGCCATTTTCTGCGTAAGCAAAAATCAAGTCTATATCGGAAGAATAATTTAATTCATACGCCCCCAGCTTACCCATTCCCAATACAACAATCTGCTGGGGACTGCCATCAGCAAGCAACGGTGTGCCGCGTTTTTCACAAGCTTGGCGGTAAAGAAAAGCCAGCGCGTATTGAATGCAGGCATCCGCCAGCCAAGACACCTCGGCCAGCGTTTCCGATAACGGTGCCCAGCCAGCCAAATCACGCCAGGCAATCCTGATCATTTCCCGCCGCCGAAAATGCCGCAATTTTTGCATTAACTCAACTTCGTTATCAATCCGCATGGCAGCCAGTTTGTCTTGATAACGGTGGCTATTATAAATCGTTAATAAATCACCTGAATTGACCAAATCAACCAGTATCTCCGGTCCCCGTAAACAGCTTTCAGAAATAAACAAACTGGAGCACCAAACCTTGGGCATGGAGCCTGTAATCTCGGGTGTCGGATGAAAATCGGGATTAAGTTCGGCTAACTGTTCATGCCATTGCTTTAGCGTAGCGGCTACAGAAATACGTAACTCATCAGGGAGTTTATCAAGTTCGGGTTGGAGAGTATTAATAAAAGACATGAGCCGTAGACGAATTCAAAAAAACCATCATACCTAACTCATGTTATGCAAGCCATAAGAAATAACCATTCAGGCACGAAACAACTTGTTTTTGGGTTGGCTAATGTAAGTATTTATACGTATTGTTTTTTTGGCTCAAATCATATATTTTTATCCGCGTGGATCGAATGTTAGCCTATTTTGACTATTCAGCTTAAGTTTGGATGGCTGAGCGGGCAATTATAGCGAGGTAATCAGACGACTGTCACAGACTGATTTAATGACTCAATTAAAGTGTAAACCCAACCTTGCTGATTGGTGCAACTTTATCCTTGGCGCTTGAAAATAAACACTCATTTTCTCCTATTTATTTTTGTGCTTACGGTTCATGTTGTTTTACTGGGCCATTAAAGGCAGACCGCTAATTAATCTAAAATAGAGGTGTTCGATGTCGTTAAAAACTAAAAACAAAGTCAATTCAGCTTCTAAAACATCAAGAGATATCATATTTCTTCCGGATCGTGATGCCAGAATTGCGGAGCTTGCTTATTACAAGGCCGAAAGCAGAGGTTTCGAGCCGGATCACGAACTTGAGGACTGGCTTGAGGCAGAACAAGAATTTGTTCTGTAGTAAGAAAATACGGCTATTAGGTGGCTTGCAAAAAAAGCCCCCACTTCGCATAGCTCCAACATTACTGCGCTGGAATTCATCCGGCAACACTCCCCAAGCCCGGTTTCGATGATGAGTTTATTAAAGACCCACCACGAAATCCTTACGAAGAAATGCAACACAGGCAAAATGAAACGGATAATAAAAAGAGTAAATACCAATATCGAGAGCGTTTTGTGGGTCAATTTCAAAGAGCATTAACCTTACTTGGTTCTGCTAATGTCCAAAATGACAACCGAACATGCTAATGGCGTATTGACCATTACGATTCCAAAATCTTAGTTTTATACAATAATAAGCGGTGATAGCTAACCGGTTTAACTGGATAATTATGAAAAATCAAATTAAGCACTACGCACTATCGGGTTTATTTACACTATTAATCGGCTTAATGCCCATCACTAAAGGGTTCTCGGAGGAATTACAACCACCACAACAAGTTATACAGAGTGTTTCTGACCAAATAAAGCAAAAACTAAAGGATAAAGCCTTTGCCAGTAATTTTGCTCAAGTGACGCAATTTGTTAATGGCGTTATTGATCCCCATACGGATTTCGACAAAATCGCGCCATTAGTTTTAGGGAAGCATTGGAAAGCAGCAACGACTGCAGAACAGGAGCGTTTTAAACATGAATTTCAGACACTGTTGGTAAGAACCTATTCCAGAGCCTTTGTGGAATATAACGACTGGTCAATAAATTTATTGCCTCTTGAAATATCAAATGAACCTACAAAAGCCATCGTAAAAACCAAGGTCGTACAACCCGGGCAACAACCTGTTGATGTCAATTACCGAATGTTACTGAGCAGGGGAGAATGGAAAGTTTACGATATTATGATTGATGGCGTCAGTCTGGTAACTAACTACCGCGCCAGCTTTAACGAGGACATTCAAACTAAAGGTTCATTAAGCGCCGTTATTGATTCGCTGGCTAAGCGTAATGCAGACGCACTGCTACCAAAGGGTTCTTAAAGACAAAGATATCGATTTTTGGCTATCAATCTAAGTCGGAGCTGATAAGATTTTTTTTAAAATAGCCTCGCTTTATTTCATTACGCCTTAATCATTAATACCGCACTGGAGATTAAAATGATTGGATATTGGTTTAAGTGTGTGTGCATTTTTATCCTCAGTGTAACCACTGGTTTTGCCGGGAATGGCCTCCCTAATGATACTTATCGGGGAGCGATGCTTTACGAAAATCATTGCCTGCAATGCCACACAGAGCAGATACACTGGCGAGAAAAGAAAAGTGTGACTGACTGGAGAAGCCTGATAACCGAAGTAGATCGCTGGCAGCATATTTCCGGACTTGAATGGAGCAAGAGTGACATCGAGGCGGTCAGTCGCCATCTGAACGGCCTGTTTTATCATTACCCTTAACGCCAGGAGGTCTGCGCCATGAAAAGAGTAAAGCATATTATTTTTTGGATTGTAGTCCTTGGCATTATTTTGCTGTTGTTTTCCAGTCATGTCATAGCCGTGTAGTGTCGCTGTGCGTACCGTTGAACCTTAAAAGCGCAGACCTAACCTCTGCACTCAAAAAATCAGGCACCTGCTCTTGACTTGGATACAGCATTCAATATCAGTTAATTATGCAGTGGAGTGCAAACCTAGGTTTGTACTCCACTGCATAAATTTAATGTCATTAACCTAATTTGAAAGTGCTCTAACATCAAATACCTAAAATAAGCCGACATCTATACAACAAGCAATCACCACGAAAATAAATGCCTCAAGTCGGCGCTACGATTAAATAAATACCCAGCCCTACCATCACCAATCCACTGATTAATTTAAGCCAACGACCTTCCTTTTCCTGAAGCCGACGCTGACTTAAGGTGACGATGCCTATCGTTAAAATAATAACGTCATCGAACATATAAGCCACATTATAAAGCAGCAAATAGCTGTAATAACTTATGCTGTCTAATTGTTTCAATGTCAGTATTCGGGTGTACAGCGCAGGAAAGCCTGAGGTACACATAAACTCAACTATCTGCACTAAAATAGCCAGCACCACCGTGCCAATCAGCGCTCCGGCAAGATTTTTCGCCTGTAAAATACGCCGTATTCCGGCATAAATATCCGGCTTTGCGGCATCGGGAATCGACAGAGAAAAACCCTTGCCGTAAAACCGGAAATCTTTGAGATTAATCAATCCTGCCAAAAGAGCAATAACGGCTATCACTATTTCCGAAAGTCGGGACAAACCAATGAACAAGAACAAATTAAGCCAAGCCGCCATGAACATAAAATAAGCCAGACCTTCAACCGCAACAAAAGTACCCGCAATGGCGAACATCCGCAACCGGTTATTCATGGGTGCAAGCAGGGAAATCATGAGTATCAGCACCCACATCGAACAAGGATTAAAGCCATCCAGCAAACCCATGACCAACGTAAACATCGGCAAACCAACCTCATCAAGCGACAGTCTGTGGCCTAAAAAATCCAGAAAAAAAGGCGGCGTAACGTGGGTCGATAATCCGGCATCCGCTTCGCAGGACAAAGGTCGCTCG
>CAIUYS010000334.1 GCA_903903365.1 uncultured Methylococcaceae bacterium | reverse complement strand
GCAGTATCATTTAATAGCGAAGTATATCGGTTCATGATCTTAGTTCTCTTGAGTTTCTGCAAAAACCTGAAGCTTCTTTCGAGCGTGAAACATACGGGTTTTTACCGTGTTTTCAGGACAGTTAAGTATTTTGGCGATATCCTGATACGGCAACCCGTGGTAGAAAGTCAGCTCAATGACTGCTCGCTGATCGGGCTGAAGTATGGCAAGCGAAGATTTTAACCAGTCTTCATTTTCCAGATTTTTAGCCGGATTGGATGCCTGATCACCCATGATCTCAAGCAGATCATCGACATTGACATCGTTGCTGCGGCGAGCATTCTTGGACATCGACTTGAGTGCTTTGTTATAAGCAATACCGAACACCCAGGTTGATATTTTGCTGGTGTAGTTAAAGCTATCGGGTTTTTGCCAGACCACCAACAAGGTTTCCTGAATGAGTTCCTCAACTGATTCAGCCTGATTGGTCATACGTAAAATAAAACGGTACAGCTTGGAATAGTAAACCTTGTAAAACGTTTCAAATGCCGACGTGTCGCCATCGATAATACGCTGAAGCAAGACATACTCATCCACCGCAATATCTTGCTTGGCAGGTATCTTTGGTCGGTTTTGAGTATGGACTAAACTTAGCATGGCTAAAATAATGTCAGGTTGTTTACAAAGTTAATTCCACAGTAAGTCATAAAGTTCAAATGCCGGCAAAAAAATCTAAAATCCCAACGTAATGGATAATAAATATTTATTACCCAGCGGACTTGGATCAAACTCATTGACGTGAAATTCCGACTCATCGTAATCATTGAGATGCGCATCGACATACCGTGCATCAAGCGTAAGATAGGATGTCAAAAACCAGGAGGCGCCCAGATTCCAATAAAAATAATCCTGATCACTCAATGACCAACTCTGGGTGTAACCCAGTCCCGCTGAAAACTGCACCGTATCCAAAATGTCGCGGCGATAATTAAGTTCATAGCTAGACACGGTGCTATGAAGTTGATAGGCATTGGGGGCAACAGAAATTTTTCCGCTTAACCAATCCTTATAATGTAGAGTGGCACCTAATTCCGCATAATCAGCATCCTGCCCAAAGACTTTGCCGTTATAGAGGTAGCCACTAGCCATCAGTTCGGTTCTCCAGTTAGCGGATAACGGCAAAATCCAGCCCGCATAAGGTTTTATTTCAACCTCGGCGTGATGTGAATTGGAGTGGTTATCAATATTGACTTGCGAAAGCCCCACCCCCCCAAACCAACCAGAATTATGCTGGTAATCTATAAGACCCTGCACTACCGGATGATCTTGACTTTTAGAATAACCGCGATAAACATAGTTACTCATAAAGCCAAGCTCTCCATGCCACTCAGCCTTTACAGGCGAAAAGCCAAACAACAAGCACAACAACCCGATGAAGCGCAGAATAAAAAACCGCTGAGTATATTCAGCTAACGAAAACAAAGCGTGACTTGAATTCATGGATTAGGCGGCGTCGCATATTTACAATTATGGTTTACCAGTTTATGCATAAGGTTATAAGCGACTCAAGATAATAATGACTTATATAATAGTAAAATTTGACACTATTATCTGGCAAATATGATAATTTAAAGACAGTGTCATTAATTTATCCCGCACTCTTTAAGTGACTTCCTGAAACCGGGTCTTCACGTTTTATTACCTTGGCTTTATAGATCCTGGAAAATCCGGTAGGGGGAGTTGCTCAACTGTGTCGTACTCGTTCCTGAAGCATTTGAAAACAAACTTTAAATTCCGGTTTTTATGATTTTTTTGGAGTCCAAAGTTGGCTTTGGTTGTTTTGCAGGCTATCTAACACGGGACAGACCTGACAGGTTTTATAAACCTGCCAGGTCTAACTTGGGTATTTTTATACTGACTAAAGTAGGTAGCCCTTTTGCAATCAGGAAACACGAGCATGTTGGTGTGATTACTCAACGAAAAGACCAAGTAGTCACACCGCCGTCTTATTTCAGCCCGGCATCAAAAGATTGCAGTGCCGGCAAGCCTTTGGGTTTCCGCCCGGCTGCTCCCACAGCAGGCACAACCATTGTTTGCTCAATTGCAGGATTTAATTTCACCTTATTTTCATCACCCACATGACCATTGGGTATCGTTAAGGATGGATGATCAAAGGGGGCTTTTTCCCAACGGACGCGTTCATCGGTCAGCGCCTTCATAAACGCGACTATATCGTCTACATCCGAACGGCTCAAACCCAAAGCTTCCTGCGTCGGTTGACCTGGATTACAGAAGGTGACCAGCGCCTCCTTGGTGCCAGCCATATCCGGGGCAATATTGCTGGCCTGACCGGACGCTCCGGACAGAAAACCTGAATCATCAATCAACCCGGTTACCGGATCAGAAGCAACCACACTATTGCCGTACAGGTCAGCAGTAAAAAGAGCCCCACCACAGTTTGGATCTTTCTGAAACAAGTCCTTACGATCCCCGCCGCGGTTATAGAACTGTACGGTTTGTTCCAAAGTTGCCTGACCACCATTATGAAAATAAGGACCAGTCAACTCCACATTACGTAAGGTCGATGTTTTAAACGCACCATCAAGCGCATCACGCTCGTCACTAACAATGGGATCCATACCGGATATTCCACCCCAAGCCGTTGTCAGCGGGTTCCAGGCAATCCAACCAAGATTGGCGGCAAACAACGTAGAATCCGTCTGAAACGGGTCAGGTGATAAACTGGAGATATTAGGCGCTACCAGAGAAAAATCCATGGGGTTATTAGCCTTCAGCTTTGCATTTCGCGTAAAAGACAAAGGATAACCATAGCCATCACTGGCTCCAACACCCAAGTCGTCTGCCGAAGGACGCACACCAATATTATAAAACCCGGTATCATATAAGGCGAAGCCGCCATCCCCCATTAACATGCGCTCAATATATTTATCGGTGTTGGGTGTATTAGTGGGGTTCAACACATGCG
>CAIUYS010000333.1 GCA_903903365.1 uncultured Methylococcaceae bacterium | reverse complement strand
GGGTGTGCAGGGTTAAAACCACTCGCCCGTGTGCGCACGTGTGTGCGACGACTGTTTTTAAATTTTCAAATGAAGTTTATACCCTGCACACCCTGCACACCCTGCACATGTTTTAATAATCAAGTAGTTATAAGATTTTTTACCCTGCACACTACCCTGCACATGTCTTGTTTACCCTACACATGTTAAATATGAGTGATGTTATGGATAAGAGAAAAGCTCGCAAAGCAAAGTATCGCGCTGAAAACAAGGATAAGATGAGTGCTTACCAAGCAAAGTATTACGCTGAAAACAAGGATAAGGAAAAGGCTCGCTGTGCAAAGTATCGCGCTGAAAACAAGGATAAGATAAGTGCTTACTATGCAAATTATCATGCTAAAAACAAGGATAAGGTAAGTGCTGTCCAAGCAAAGTATCGCGCTGAAAACAAGGATAAGATAAGTGCTTTCCAAGCAAAGTATTACGCTGAAAACAAGGATAAGATAAGTGCTGTCCAAGCAAAGTATTACGCTGAAAACAAGGATAGGGAATCTCTATCCAATAATTATATTAAAAAACTACTTATAAGTAGGTCGCGCATTGTTCGGAAAGACATCCCACCCGAACTCATCGAACTAAAACGTATTCAAATTAAAATCACACGAGAAATAAGGAACCAAGCACAATGAAAACCATGAAAATTACCGATTTAAGAGACGACCTGTTAAAAGTTTATGAAGATTTGCGTAGCGGCAAACTGGAACCACGGGAAGTCAAAGAATTAAACAACACGGCGGGCAAAGTAATTGCTTCGGCAAAAGTCCAGCTTGAGTATGCCAGTCTGCGGGGTGAAAAGCCGGAAATTGATTTTTTAAACAAAGCTTAACAAGCGCAAGCCATCAATGAGCGAGAAGCGCCAACAATGGGAATCGATTAAAAAGCAAGCGCCTGCCTTGGCTGATTGGTTGTTGTTGGTAAACAAGGAATTTGGCAAGCCTGCGGGAATGGTGGTTAAGTTGGGTTCTGGTGAAATTATTGAGTCGGGCGCGGTTAGCCAGGCTTTGGGTTTACAAATTGATAAGGTGAAAAAATGAAGTTTGCACAATTGATTGGTGATTTACTGGAGCTTGAGGGTGGTTATGTGGATCATAAGGCTGATAAAGGCGGCCCTACCAAGTACGGCATTACTTTGAAAACATTGGCGGCGTATCGCGGTCATGATGTGGAGCAAGGGGATATTCGCTTGTTAAGCAAGTCCGAGGCCGAAGATATTTACGAGGCAAACTATTTTATTGAGCCTGGCATTGATGGCCTGCCGGATATGTTGCAACCGGTGGCGTTTGATATGGCGGTGAATATGGGGCCGGTCACTGCGATTAAGTTGTTGCAGCGTGTCATTCATAAGCTGGGTTCGCCTATCACTATTGATGGTCACATCGGCCCACGCACCAAGCAATCTGCTGTCATTGCCTGCAATGTGTATAAGGCGGATGTGTTGCGCTCTATTTGTCTGGCCCGTAAGGAGTTTTATCGTAATCTGGTTGATAAGGATGCCAGTCAGTCGGTATTCTTGACAGGCTGGATTAATCGGGCTAATTCATTTAACGCTTAGGAGTGCGCCATGAATGTTGAGGGATTGGGATCGTTAACGGCAGGTACGATTAATCCTGCGGCGACAGGTGGACATTCAAGTGCGCGGGACAAATTAATAGGTGTTGAAAGCGCCGGTGATCTGGCAGGCTTTACACTGGTTGAAACGGCTTATGCCTTGGCCAAGTATATGGGTGATGAGGCATCGGTTAGTGTGGTGTTGATTGCTACCCGCAAGCAGGCGGGTGATCTTGCTGCCAAAGGACGTTGGAAGGTGAGGCCATCACAGTTGCTGATACTGGCAGACATTGCGACTCATGAAGCGTTGTCGCCGTGTCGGTGCAAGAAGTGCGCAGGTACGGGCAGCAAACAGAATAAGGTGTGCTTGAGTTGTGGCGGTAGCGGCTTGGGTCATGAGTCTACGGTAGCTATGGCTAGAGCGGTGGGTGTTGATAATTCTGTATTCCATCGCTGCTATAAGGAGAAGCTGGCTAATATGCTGGGATATCTTTACGATATCGAAAGCTCAATACGATTAAAACTGGCATTGCGAAATAATAATTGGACAACAGCACAGAGTTAGTACATAATTTCCCACAATACAGAGTAACCGCGACTAAGCAATTAGGACGCGGTTTTTTTATGCCTAAAGGTTTTGTTTGATGCCGATTGATCACATAGATTCATGGAGTCAGTTCGGTTTGTCCGGGTTGGTAATTGCCGCGCTGTTTGCGTTCTGCTGGTTTCTCGTTAAGGAGCATAAGGCTGAACGCCAAGAGTGGATTACTGCTTATCGTGAGCAGTCCAGTCTGATGGATGAGCGCCAGAGTGAAACCAATGGCGTTATCAGGGAGCTGGTAGCTGTAGTGCGTGAAGCGAATAAGCGTTAATGGCTCGATCAAGCAAGTATCCCTGTCGTATATTTAATTGCAGTGTGTTGCTGGATAAGCCAGGCTATTGCGATAGCCATAAGCTCGATGCTGTCACTGACTCGGCACGGCACAAGGTCAGTAAGGCGCAAGTAACAGAAGCCTACAAAGAGCGTAACCGATTCTATCAACGCGCCGCTTGGAAGCAACTGCGCAAAGCACAACTGGATAGCTACCCGCTATGCTGTAAATGCAGACAGCTTGGCAAGCTGGTAGCCGCGTCGGTAGTTGATCACATCATGCCAATCAGCACGGGTGGTGCGGCGCTTGACATAACCAATGTACAATCATTGTGTACGCCTTGCCACAATGCCAAGACCAATCAAGAACGCAAGCAAGCCCACCGGGGGTACTAAAATCTCTAAAAAGATACCGCCTCCTTTGCCCGCCCCCAGTCTTATTCTTACGCGAGGGGTTTTGAATAGAGAAAGCCCATAGGGTTTTAATCAATAAACAGTAATTTATGGCCGGACGTAAACCAGAACTCTCCAATGTGCATTATTTGCCGGGGAGCACTCAAGCTACGTCTGAACAAATTGCAAAAGCGCATGAATACAAACCGGAATTACCGCCAGCTGCCGGTGTAGTTTGGGATAGGTTGGCACCTGAAATGATGGCGCTAAACCGATTAAAGCTGCATTACATTGACGCCTTTGGTGAGTATTGCTACCTGCTGGCCAGAATTGCAGAGACGCGCAAAACCCTGGCAGAAGAAGGTGAGACTTATAAGATCATCGGGCGTAACGGGGCGCAAATTAAAAGCCGCCCGGAGGTTGCACAGCTAAATGATGATTGGCGGAAACTGTCCAGACTAACCAGCTGCTTTGGTCTTACGCCCTCCGATGAAAAATCTTTGATAAGCTCCATACAAAACAACCTGATCGATGAGTTCGCAGAGTTTAGTTAATGCTGAATTTCATCCGCATATTGATGATGTTTTTAGCTATGCCCATGCGGTTATCATTGGCGCAAAGCCTGCGTGCCTTACCGAGATTCAAGCTTGTACGCGATTTATATCCGACCTTGATCGCAAAGAAGATTTTGAATTTGAATTTAACCATGCGCTTGCTGTTCGTGTTATATCCTTCATTGAGAAACTGCCGCATGTAAAAGGCAAGTGGGCTGCCAAGAAACAAAAAATAAATCTTGAGTCTTGGCAGAAATTTATCATAGCCAATATCTTTGGTTGGATTGACAAAGAAACCGGTCTGCGACGCTTTCGAAAAGTTTACATTAAGGTACCGCGAAAAAACGGCAAGAGTATCTTGGCAGCTGCGATAGCCAACTACATGCTGACTGCCGATAACGAACACGGCGCTGAAGTCTATTGCGGGGCGACTTGCGAGAAGCAGGCTTGGGAAGTATTCCGGCCTGCCAAATTGATGATTGAAAAATCACCAAGCCTCAGACTTAACTTTGGTATCCGCATTAATGCAAAAAGCATTGAAGCCCGCAACAACTCACGCTTTGAGCCGGTCATCGGCAAACCGGGTGACGGCTCAAGCCCTTCTTGTGCCATCGTGGATGAATACCATGAGCACCCGACCTCGGATCTCTACGACACCATGGACACCGGTATGGGTTCACGGGAGCAAGGATTAATCCTGGTTATTACTACCGCCGGTTCCAACATAGCCGGCCCTTGTTACCAGCTGGAGAAAGATGTCGAGCGGGTATTAAACAACTCGGTTGATAATGATGAAGTGTTCGGCATCATTTACGGTATTGATAAAGACGATTCCTGGACTGACGAGAGCAGCTTAATCAAGGCTAATCCTAACTGGGGCGTGTCGGTTGGCTCTGAGTTCTTAAAAGCAGCGCAAAAATACGCAACTCAGAACAGCAGCAAGCAGAATGCTTTCAAAACAAAACATTTAAACGTGTGGTGCTGGGCAAAGTCAGCCTACTTTAACGCCCAACGCTGGATAGAGTGCGGCGACCCATCGTTAAATATTAATGATTTTAAAGAGGATGCCTGTTTTGTCGGCGTCGATCTTGCCAAAATATGGGATATATCCAGCATTGCCAAAGTGTTCAGACGGGACATTGACGGCCTTAAACACTACTACATCTTTACCAAAAACTATCTACCGGAAGAGACGATCATCAATGATGAGGCGCCCCAATTGCAAGAGTTGTATAGCAAGTGGGTAAATTCTGAAGACCTGTGTATTGGCGGTGACGCTGAGATGGATTTCAGGATTATCTCCGATGAAATTATCGGTATGAAAGAGGCCGGTTTTGAAATTGCCGAAGTGCCGCATGATCCGCATTATGCCTTTTTAATCGCCCGCGACCTGGCTGAAGCAGGCCTGATTCCCGTTGAAATCAAACAGCATGGCAGTAACTTGGGCCCCGGTATGCGGGAAATAGAAGCCGCCTTGGCTGCCGGACGCATACATCATGACGGTAACCTGGTTACCAACTGGTGTATCGCCAACGTACTCGGTAAAGAATATTCAAACGGCGGCTTAATGCCGGACAAAGAAAACAAAATAAGCAAGATTGACGCGGCAGTTGCCCTCATTATGGCAATAGCACGCGCCTCCCTTGGCGAAGAAACACACACAGCAGGCATCGTAGATATATGGGCAGACTAAAACGACACAGCATTCATACGCGGGAGTTAACCGTGAATGACTGGGCACTTCCGGCTATCCAAAATTCAACATCCGTTTATCAAACGGCTGACAGCGGAACCGACTTTTTTAACTTGCCGTCTTCACCCGCCGGGATAGCGGTTACCGATAACACGGCCATGACGATTAGTGCCGTTTATTCCTGCATTGAAAAGATTGCAGTCATTGCCAGCCTGCCCAAACACATCTACGAAAAAACTTCAGAAGGCCGGCAACGCGTTGACCATCAATACTGGGATTTTCTAAACACCGAAGCCGCACCTGCTTGGACTGCATCCAGTTTTTGGGAGCGAATGATCACCATGATGCTATTGCGTGGTGACGGTCTGGCAGAAATTGTCCGGCCCTTTAGTAAAAGCGACACCAACCCGGGTGTTGCCAAACTGGTTCCGCTAAATCGGGCGGCGGTTTGGATTTATCAAGAGGGTAGTTATCTTAAATACCGGGTAACCCATACCAATGGTAAAACCTACGTGCTTGATCAAAGTGATGTGTTGCATTTTCCCGGCTTTAGCTTCAACGGTTTTCACGGTATGTCCGTCATTCAACACGCTGCCCGTACCGGCGTTGGCATTGCCTTGGCGGCCAGCCAATACAGCGCCGAGTTCTTTGGCAACAATGCCCGGCCTGATTATGTGCTGGCTACTGACGGCACGCTGACCAAAGATCAGACCATTGCTACCCGCGAAGCCATTGACGCCCAGCATCGGGGTGTTGGCAACCGTTTTAAACCCTTAGTTTTGCAGGGCGGCTTAAAAGTGATGCCGCTTAACATGACCCCCGGTGACTCCCAGCTGTTGGAAACCCGCAAGTTTAGCGTTATCGATGTCTGCATGGCGTTTGGCGTACCGCCACAACTCATCGGCGCTCAAGATTCTACCGCCGGCTGGGCAGGATCCAGCCTTGAACAGCTTAACCTGGGCTTTACCAAGTACACGTTACGTGGCCATATCGCCCGCTTCACCCAAGAGATTAACCGCAAGCTGTTTAAAAATACCCCGTATTTTTGCGAGTTTAATCTGGATGCTTTTCTTGAGGGGGACAGCGCTTCGCAAGCCGCTTATTTTAGCAAGGCAGTTGGCGGCCCTGGCTCACAAGGCTGGATGACGGTTAACGAAGTCAGAAAAATAAAGAACATGCCGGCGGATGACAATGCCGACTTTGATAGTGTTATCCAATCAGGAACCCAACCACAAGGCTTTTCCAATGACCCCGCAACTCTTTAAACTGCTCGCAAAAAACAAAGGCAAAGGCTACTTTAAAAATGAAGTGGCAGGTGATACCGCCACACTCTATTTATATGATGCCATTACCTCTGATAATTATTGGGGCGGCATTACTGCCCTGGACTTTGCCAAAGAACTGGCAGCAATCACCGCACCCAACATTAACCTGCGCATTAACTCGCCGGGCGGCGATGTCTTTGCAGCCCGCGCCATGGCACAAGCCATTAAAGACCATCCCAGCCAAATCACCGCTTATGTAGACGGCTACGCAGCCAGCGCCGCAACCTTTCTAGTTATTGCTGCCGATCAGTCTTACATTGCTGATGGTGCTATGTTCATGATCCACAACGCTTGGACAATGGCCGCGGGCAATGCCGCCGATTTTACCGCCATGGCGGATCTGTTATCGCGTACCGATCAAACCTTGGTTAATGATTACCTGGCTAAAACCGGGCAAACCGAACAACAAATCAAGGACTGGATGGCAGCAGAAACGTACTGGTACGGACAGGAAGCGGTTGATGCCGGTTTTGTTACCGCAATGGCACCTGCTTCACCCAAAAACAACATTGACTGGGACTTGTCAGCCTATGCCCACGCCCCGGTTATTGATCAAAAAGAAAGCAACGAACCTGATCCATTGATACAAGAAAACCAAAACCGCTTGCGCATGATGCAGGCACTTATTAATCCCTGAACGTTTTACCCTTGCCAACTGGCCGCTTAAAAGCGGCCTTTTTTTTACCAAAAATTTAGGACATACCATGCCATCAATACAAGCACTGCGAGAAAAACACAGCCATTTTGTTAATCAAGCCAACGATATACTGGCTAAAAAGGGTGATCAAGTTTGGACTAAAGACGATCAAACCAAATTTGACGGCTTTATGGATGAAGCGGATCTGACCAAATCACAGATTGCCGCTTACAAACGCAATCAAGAAGAATCATCAGAAGCAAACTTTGATGATCTTGATCAATTTAAAAAAGACAAGTCAGGCATCAGCGATGCTGCCCGTGCTGTTGACATCTTTATGCGCAAAAGCTTTAAAGAGCAAAGCGCAGAAGAAGCGCTCTTGATCCGCAACACCATGAGCACCACAACTAACTCTGAAGGAGGTTATACCGTACAATCAGAAGTAGCCAGCACCTTTATCGATGCGCTTAAAGAGTTTGGCTTTATGCGTCGTGAAGCTTCACAAATCACAACATCAAGCGGCAACCCGCTATCTTATCCTACTACGGATGGTACCGCTGAAGTCGGTGAATGGATTGCCCAAAACGTTATCGCCACCGATTTAGATGTATCGTTTGGCACTGTAGGCTTGAACGTATTCAAAGCCTCGTCAAAAGTAGTCACCATTCCAATCGAATTGCTGCAAGATTCCATGCTGGATATTCAAGCACTGGTATTTAACCGCATGATCCAACGTATTGGTCGTGTATCCAACACCGGATACACAGTTGGCACCGGCTCCGGACAACCCCAAGGCTTTGTCGGTGTTTCCTCTGTTGCCAAAACAGGCGCAACCGGCCAAACATTAACCATTGTCTATGATGATTTGATCGATATGCTGGACAGCTTGGATGTGGCATACCAAGAAAACGGCAGTCGTTCTTGTTGGATGTTTAACCAAGCTACCCGCAAAGTATTGCGCAAGCTTAAAGACACAGCGGGCAGACCCATCTGGACGCCGTCTTACGATGCGGGTATTACCGGTCGTAGCGCTGATCAGTTACTGGGCTACGATGTATGCTTAAACAACGATATGGCCGTGCCTGCCGCCAATGCAAAATCATTGGCTTTCGGTCAATTCGACAAGTATATGATTCGTGATGCGCTGGATGTTTCGTTGTTCCGTTTTGATGATTCGGCTTATATGAAAAAAGGCCAAGTCGGATACCTGGGCTGGGCACGTACTGGCGGCAACTTGCTGGATACTGCTGCTATAAAGTTGTTTCAACATTCTGCAACTTAATAATATGGGGCGCAGCGATGCGCCCCGTAACCAGGAATCATAATGACCGCATTAACCAATTACACCGAAAACAAACTGATTGACCACATTTTCAGAACCGCCTCCTTTGTCAAGCCAGCCGGCTTATATATCGGACTAATCATTGCCGCTACTGATCTTGAAGCTGGATCTGTAACCGAAGTTACAGGCGCAGGCTATGCCCGTATTGCCAGAGCGCCATTGGATGCTAACTGGAATGCAACCACCACCAACGGCATAACAGCCAATACAGCAAGCCTACAGTTTCCAGCGGCGACAGCCGACTGGGGAACAGTCACGCACTTTGGTATATGGGATGCAGTAACGGGCGGTAACTTACTGATTTATGCGCGATTAACCAATGACAGAACAATTACCAACGGTACGACTCCAAGCTTTGCCGCAAATGCTTTGACCTTTCAGGTTGATAACTAATGTCAGTCTTAACACTGCGATCAGTTAAAAATTCTGAGCTTACCGCTGCCGAAATTGATGCCAACTTTACCAACTTGAATAATGACAAGTTGGATAAGAGTGCTTATTTTGTGAGTAGCACAATAGGCGCCCCAGGCGCTCAAGGCTTTGGCGTAGGGCTTTGTAAAAACCTGCCGTCCGGTTTTGCCAAAATGACTGGAACAGATGATACTGCGTCCGCAAACTACGGCAATTATCAGTACACGGATGGCTCGGTTATGTGCTGGATACCTGCCTTTTATTACAAGATCGGTACGGGTAGTAACGGTTTTAATCTTAATATCGTTGATATTAAAGATTATGCTTACTATGCTGATGTTACTACTGCCAATGCC
>CAIUYS010000332.1 GCA_903903365.1 uncultured Methylococcaceae bacterium | reverse complement strand
TCGACTTGATGTCCATCGGTGAGGTTTCTCTTTTATCGGCCTTAGACACAAAATCACGTTTTGTGCCACGCTGCATATTGCAGTTTTCCCAAGGATCATAAGGGAGTTGTGACGTTAGCGTCTTAAATGTTTGTTCTTGTTGTCGATCAAACGCGGGCGATAGTAGCCTCATCATGGGGGACTCGGCTGCCGCAATTTCGGTAGTGCTTTCTGCAGCAGGACCGACTGACTGACAGTTCCAGCTTTCAGCGGCTTTATTGTTACCGCAGTTCCCGCCAGTCTTTTTAGCTTCTTGGTCGGTAATTTTATGGCTATCAACCGTTGTTTTTGGTGATGCTGCTAATGGCGGTTGAGTGCTTTTAACGATCTCAGTGACAACGGGTGGCGCCACTTGGGAGTATGCTGGCTGGGTGGCTGGAATGTGTTCAGCTGATTTAGCCGTAACCGGTGCGGTTGTGCGAACGGGTTCTGCGATAACCGGTTGAACAGGCTGTGCTTTAACCGGAGACGTGTTTTCAACGGGCTCGTTTAAATCAGGCTGCGCTGCCTTGGCCGGTTCCGGCGTAACGAGTGACGTTACTGCACTGGTTTTAACCGCCGGTTTTTGGTCACCGACACAAATCCATTCTTTGCTGTCTTTATTTTGCTCGCAATTCCACGATGCTTCATTGGCATAGCTGACAGATGCAGTTAAGGAGGGTAAAAATACTATAAATAAACGGCGAAGCATAGGCGGCATAAGTTTAGTAGCGTTATGGATCGTAAATCGAATAAAATGCTTTACAGGCATTTTACCTTAATTCATCCCAGCTTTATAACTAATCTAACCCAAACATCATGATGCTCGACAACTTAAGAAAAATATCCATGCTCGATTGGCTTGAGAATGATCTGTTACTGACCATTATTTCTTGCGAACCGGCCTCCAGCGATGCCAGTTTTCGACGTTACTTTAGAATCAAGGCAACAGAGGGGCAATTTATTGTGATGGATGCGCCTCCGGAAAAAGAAAACATTGAACCGTTTATAAGAGTTGCCGCCTTAATGGAAGGCTCTCAGGTTAATGTTCCCGTTATTTTTCAAAAAAACCTCACTGACGGATTTTTGCTGCTGGAGGATTTTGGCTCGGCGTGTTTTTTAGACAGGCTTAATCCACAGAGCGCCACAGCACTTTATCAAAGCGCTTTTGATGCACTCTTTAAACTACAGTCCAATACGTCTTTACAGGACTGTACTTTACCCCGCTATAACGAGTCGCTTTTGCAACGTGAGCTGGGTATCTTTGAAGAGTGGTTTTTAAATCAATGGCTGGATATTCAGATTCCTGCATCACTTTGGGAGGCCGTGTGCACTATTTTGGTTGATTCAGCCGTGGAGCAACCCGTTACCTGCGTTCATCGGGATTACCATTCGCGCAATCTGATGGTTTTAAATGACGATTCGCCCGGTGTTATTGACTTTCAGGACGCCGTTATTGGGCCGATTACGTATGATTTAGTGTCGTTATTGCGGGATTGTTATATCGCTTGGCCAACAGAGCAGGTTGACTTGTGGAGGGAGCACTATTATCAGCGGCTTTTGCAGGCAAAAATCATCACTTGTTCGTCTGCCTGTTTTAAACGCTGGTTTGATTTGATGGGGATGCAGCGCCACCTCAAAGCGATTGGCATTTTTTCAAGGTTACATTTAAGGGATGGTAAATCCGGTTATTTAAATGACATTCCGCGCACCCTGAATTACATTACGACCCTCTGTAAAGCTTATCCGGAACTGACGGGGTTCAGTGATTTTCTGCAAGCTCATATTTTACCTGCACTGGATGAGTTAACCACTTCAACTCAGAAAAAGAGTGGTAAACAGGTATTGATAACGCCATGAAAGTGATGATTTTAGCCGCAGGGCGAGGCGAACGAATGCGCCCCTTAACCGATCACACACCCAAGCCGCTTCTGCCGGTGGCAGGAAAGGCCCTCATTGAATACACCATTAAACAACTGGTTGCGGCAGGTTTTAACGACATTATCATTAATCATGCCCATTTGGGTCAGCAGATAGAACAGCACTTGGGCGGCGGTCAGCAGTATGGGGCAACTATTCACTATTCACCCGAAGGCGAGCAAGGACTCGAAACGGCGGGCGGTATTATTAATGCTTTACCTTTATTGGGTGACGCCGTTTTTTTGGTAGTTAATGGTGATGTCGCGACAGATTTTCCTTTTGCCGAACTCAAAAATCGGGCGGTTGATTTAGCCCATTTAGTGCTGGTTGATAATCCTGAACATCATCCTCAGGGAGATTTTGGCTTGGATGACGCCGGAAAAGTGACGGAAAAGGATGCAGAGAAATTTACTTTTAGCGGTATTGGCTTATACCGTCCTGAACTGTTCAGCAACATTCCCGCTGGAAGCAGTAAGCTAGGCCCTTTGTTACGCCAGGCTATGTCAAGCCAGCGTGTTTCAGGGCAAAAATTTGCAGGATTCTGGATGGATATTGGTACGCCGGAACGCTTGCAGGAACTTAATCACTTATATACATCGAGAATATCTCATGCCTGATCATATTTACAAAAAAATAGAATTAACCGGTTCATCAACGGTTGGAATCCAGGAAGCTATTGAAAATGCTATCAGCAAAGCAGCGCAAACTATCCAGGACATGCGCTGGTTTGAAGTGGTTGAAACCCGTGGACATATAAGCGATGGCAAGGTTGCGCATTGGCAAGTGACTATAAAGATAGGATTTTCTTTGTCCGAATAAGGGGCGCTATTGTGGCGGTAAGCCTTATCTTGGCGTTTTTCTATAAAACTTAAAACGTCATTAACAGCAGTATTCATGTAAGCGTTAAGGAGAACTCAATGCGGAAATGTTGAAATAGTCTATTATTTTCCTTTGTAAAAATGAGAAATAGACTTTTATGAATAAATGCTATTACTGCACTGTAAATACTTCGTTTTTTAAATGGTTTTATGGTTTGCTATGAACGTGTTTCTTTATATTACACAGAAGTGAC
Organism: uncultured Methylococcaceae bacterium; assembly: GCA_903903365.1. Classification (GTDB taxonomy): domain Bacteria; phylum Pseudomonadota; class Gammaproteobacteria; order Methylococcales; family Methylomonadaceae; genus Methylobacter_C. The sequence goes on along the minus strand of CAIUYS010000332.1, from coordinate 3,233 downwards.
CTGAATACTTGTCGTTGTGTTTTATTGTTTCTGTAATTAATTAGTTGCCGTTTTAGGGGAAGGGGAGAACAAGTTTTCTATTGATGCCTGGTTCATTACTGCAATATTTAAAGTAATAGTTTTACCCGGTACACACTGTCAAAAAGTGCTCTCAACTTAATTTGGAATAGGTTAAGTTTATTGTGCAATTCCAAAGAGAATGCTCTAAAAAATAGTATATGACCGATATTCTAAAGCTGGCACTATTCATGCTTTATTTTTATAAAACTAAACATCACCTATTGAAGTGCCATGAAATCAATCTGGAAAAACTATAAAACTGAAACGGCTTATGATGAACTGATGCATTCTGAATGTCAGTCGCGCCCGGTGAGTCACCGCTTATGCCAATACTTGGATTCACTTAAAAAAGAAGACATAGACAAGCGAAAAATAGCCGCCGAACTAGCTATTATGGAAATGGGTATTAGTTTTACAGTCTACAGTGACGAGGGAAATATTGATCGAGCATGGCCTTTCGACATTATTCCGCGCATTATGGATGCAAAAGAGTGGCGAGTGATAGAAAAGGGTTTGAAGCAGCGTTTAACGGCTTTAAACTGTTTTATTAGTGATGTTTATAGCGAGCAGGCTTTTATTAAAGACGGGAAAATGCCCGGTGATATTATTAACAGCTCCAAGAATTTCCGCAAGGAATGCATCGGTATGAAGCCCCGTCATAACGTGTGGGCTAATATTTGTGGCACTGATTTGGTGCGTGACAAAGATGGCATTATGTATGTGCTGGAAGATAATTTACGGGTTCCCTCCGGGGTTTCGTATATGCTGGAAAACCGGGTTATCACCAAGCGTGTATTCCCTGAGTTGTTGCAGAATATTGATATTCTGCCCATCGACGATTATCCTACCCACTTGCATGACATGCTGTTGTCCATTGCTCCGCACCAAGATGGCCCTGTGACTTGTGTGGTCTTAACGCCTGGCATTTATAATTCCGCTTATTTTGAACATGCATATTTAGCTCAGCAAATGGGTGTTCAACTGGTTGAAGGCAATGACCTGGTGGTCAATGACGACGATTGTGTTTACATGCGTACTATTGAAGGCCTGGAAAAAGTTGACGTTATTTATCGACGCATCGATGATGATTTTCTTGATCCTGAAGTATTCCGCAAGGATTCAACACTGGGAGTGCCCGGTTTGATGCGTGCCTGGAAAGCCGGTAATGTCGCCTTGGCTAATGCCCCCGGTGCCGGTGTTGCCGACGATAAAGTGGTTTATGCCTATGTACCGGAAATGATACGTTACTATTTAAATGAAGAGCCGATACTACCCAATGTGCCGACTTATTTGTGCAGTAATAAAGAGGATCTTGATTATGTGCTGGAGCATCTGGCGGAACTGGTGGTCAAGCCGGCCAATGAATCGGGTGGTTACGGCATGTTGGTCGGGCCACACGCTACCGCAAAAGAAGTCGAGAAATTCCGGAAAATTATTCAAGAAGATCCCCGCAACTATATTGCCCAGCCCACGTTAGCGATTTCAACCGCACCAACTTTGTGCAAAGGTAAGCTGGAACCGCGCCATATTGATCTGCGTCCTTTTATTTTACAAGGCGAAAATACTTTTGTAACGGCGGGTGGCTTAACCCGTGTGGCACTTAAAAAAGGTTCGCTGGTGGTTAATTCCTCGCAAGGTGGTGGCAGTAAAGATACCTGGATTATTAATATGGAGGCCAACTAATGTTATCTCGCTCGGCAGAACGCCTGTATTGGCTAGCTCGTTATATGGAACGCACAGAAAACATTGCCAGACTGGTGAGTGTGCACATGAATTTATTAATGGATTTACCCAAGGGAGTGGAAATGGATTGGCGGCAACTGATCCTGATTAATACCTCTGAACAGGAATTCTATGAAAAAAACAACATCGCCAATGAGCGTAATATCACCCGGTTTTTGTTGGTTGATACCACTTATCAGGGCTCGTTGATTTCTTCATTAAGCGCGGCGAGGGAGAATATTCGAACCTCTAGAGAGTTGTTGCCGGATGAGGCTTGGGAACAGGTTAATGAACTCTATCTGTTTGCGAAAAATAATCTGGAGACTATTACCAACCGGCGCCAACGTGTGCTGTTTCTTAATGAGATTCTTAAAGGCTGTCAGCGTTTTACCGGCTTGTTATCAGGCTATATGAGCCATAATGATCCTTATCGATTTATTCGTTTGGGCAAAAATATTGAACGAGCGGATATGACCAGCCGTATTTTGGATTTTGCGTCCTTGCTGCTCTCGGAATCACGTAGTGATGAAGCCCGCCAATATGAAACCATTTTGTGGATGAATATTTTAAAGGCGCTGAATGCTTTATTGATGTACCGTCAACAAATGCACAATAGAATAAATGGTGATGATGTGCTTAATTTTCTGTTGCAGGACGCCAATTTGCCACGATCGGTAAGTTGTTGCCTTGCTGAAATACATGCTAGCGTTAGCCAACTGCCTAATAATAACGGCTTGCCATTGAAAATTACTGAACTGGCAACGTATGTAAAAGCCATGGATACCCGGCAAACCACGCAAAATCAATTACGTAGCATTCTTGACGGCTTACAAAACAAGTTGGGAGAATTACACACTCAGATTGCAGATAACTGGTTTTTGATCGCTGCGGGCGAGTAAATAAGGCTTTCAGAGCAGATATTCACCACGAAGGACACGAAGATTTATTGCTTCGGGTTCCTTCGGTTAAATTCAGTACAGGCTTCGTGGTTAACGCTTTTTATGGATTTATTGCGTTATTATTTTTAGCGAGCTTGGTATTAACAGGCGCAGAAGACACAGTAAGGTGCGGGCCTTCCGGGCTATCTTTTACGTTGAAATCCAGGATAAACCGATTATCCTCTGGAAATAATTCATCTTTGCGCTGAATCATGGCCCCTATGAAATGAATGGTCGTTATTGCAGGTGCCGGGTTGCTGTCTTGAGAATACGTCCCCATTTCTGCTTCCAGCTCTTGCCTCATTGTCGGCATTTCATCAATAAATGCAGTCAACTTTTCGATGCGGTCTTCTTTTGGCAACGCGGCAATATTCCATGCCACGGCAGCTAGTGCTATAAGGTTCTCAAATTCCTTCGTGGAAAGTTTTTCAGGCTCAAACGGTTCACATAATTCTAATAACGCTGCGGATAATTTAATACCACCAAGCGGCTTTTGTTGTCTTTGCTGGTGTT
>CAIUYS010000331.1 GCA_903903365.1 uncultured Methylococcaceae bacterium | reverse complement strand
GGTGCGTGTAATACATATTGGCAAGAGCCATCAAATAACCAAGCCCTATGGTCAGCAGGAACACGGTATTTAAAATTCGTTCGCTAACGGAAATATCTTTAAAACGGGTGTAACGTTCTTTGACCATAAAATCTTTACTTTGCCTCGTTGCTAATTTGATAAATAATATCCCACTTCATTAACAGATGCGTAAGTATTCATACCTTCCTCTTTGTCAAAGAGAGAGCTACATTTAATTGGGCGCACCAGATTTGTGAGTCGCGCACTATTTTAATGCATACAATCTTGGACTTTTGGGCGTTCATATCAAGAATAGCGATAAATCCCCCCTGTTTTTAGCGGATGGCTTGTTTTTTGCTATTGAAATAGTAAAAATGCAGTCAATAAAAAAAGATAATATTTATCATGCGCTATCGTGGCAACAAAGTAACTGTAGGGCTTATTAAGTATCTCAAAACCACTTTAATAGCACCTGGCAAAGCTTTTTTATTGCAAAAACTGCAACAGTTACAATAATTTATTTGCTTAACTTACATAAGCATAGAATATAATGCCTCTTATAAAGAGCCTGGTTAATGCCACCTTTAAACGTGAGGTATTCTCACAGGACAATAAAATTCCTGTTCTCAAGCGAGAACGATGCAATCCTTATATCAAGAAAATAACGTTGATTGCCTCATGTTTACAGAATACAGAGAGAGACTATGCAGCAAGTTTACAAATTAAAGGACGGCAAACCCTACCCGTCCGGTTCCAAATTTAATGTTAAAGGGGTTAATTTCTCCATTTTCAGCCGTCATGCGGAACAGGTAGAACTTTTACTGTTTGCCAGCACCGACAGTGATGAACCTTTTCAAATCATACCGTTAAAAAAAGAAATCAACCGAACCTTTTTCTCTTGGCATGTTTATGTCAGTAAATTGCCCGCAGGCACTTGGTACACCTGGCGTATGGACGGCCCCGGCCACGCCCGTGATTCCGGCTTTCGTTTTGAAAAGAACAAGCATCTGGTTGATCCCTGGGCGCGTGCGGTCAGTGATAAGCGCTGGAGTCGCAAAGCGGCCTGTCAACCCGACGACAACACGCACACGGCTATGCGCAGTGTCGTTATTGATGACAAATACGACTGGGAAGGTGACACGCCACTGTCTATCAGAAGCGAAACTGCCATTATTTATGAGCTGCATGTCGGTGGCTTTACCAGGCATCCCTCGTCAAAAGTAGCCAATCCAGGTACTTTTGCAGGGCTGATTGAAAAAATCCCTTATCTTCAACAATTGGGCATCACCCATGTTGAGCTATTGCCCGTCATGGCTTTTGATGAACAAGATGTGCCCGGTGACACCGCAAGTCTGGGTCTAAAAAACTACTGGGGTTACAGTACGCACAGCTTTTTTAGTCCGCATCCCGGTTATTGTGTAACACCTGAACAAGGCACTCACGTACAAGAATTCAGAGACCTGGTAAAGGCGCTACATAAGGCCGGTATGGGCGTCATTATGGATGTGGTGTTTAATCATACCGCCGAAGCCGGCGCGAACGGGCCGGTCATTAATTTTAGAGGGATTGGTGGTAAATCTTTTTATCATTTGGATCAAAATGATAGAAGCGTTTTGCGAGACTATACCGGCTGTGGAAATACCGTCAATGCCAACCATCCACTGGTCGCCCGCTTTATTATCAGCTGCCTTGAATATTGGGTCAGAGAAATGCATGTCGACGGTTTCCGCTTTGATCTGGCCAGTGCCATGGCTCGCGGCGAACATGGCGAAGTTCTGCAAGATCCCCCCGTACTCTGGGGCATTGAGCTTTCAGAACAATTGGTCAAAACCAAATTGATTGCCGAAGCCTGGGATGCCGCCGGTCTTTATCAAGTGGGCAGTTTTCCCGGTTATCGCTGGGCTGAATGGAATGGCCGCTACCGGGATATCATCCGGCAATTTGTACGCGGCGACAAGGGCTTGTTAAATGAACTGGCTACCCGTATCTGCGGCAGTAGCGACCTTTACGAGCACCAGGGCAGATTACCCATAAACAGCATCAACTTTGTAACCTGTCATGATGGTTTTACCTTGCATGACTTATTCAGTTACAACGAAAAACATAACGACGCCAACGGTGAAAATAACCGGGACGGATGCAGCAATAATCTCAGTTACAACTGTGGTATTGAGGGCGACACCGAAAACACGGCTATTGTCGAGCTTCGTAGAAAACAGGCAAAGAATGTTTTTTCCATTTTACTGCTCAGCCAGGGAGTTCCCATGCTACTGGCGGGAGACGAGGTATTACATACCCAGCACGGCAATAACAATGGTTACTGCCAGGATAACGAATTAAGCTGGATAGACTGGAATATGGCCTCCCAAAACGCCGACATGTTGCGCTTTGTTCAACAGATGATAGCGTTACGCAAAAGGCATCCGTCAATCATGCGTCGACGCTTTTTAACGGGCGGCATTATTGGAGGGCAAAACAAAGCCGATATTATATGGCATGGCAGCGAGATTGAAAAGCCATTGTGGAATGATTCAGAAGCCAGAATTCTGGCGTTTACCTTGGCAGGCATGGAAAGCAAAGAAGCAGATTTGCATATTGTAATGAATATGTCGGATAAAAATACCACCATACAACTCCCTGTTATCAAGGGTAAAAAATGGTGTGTCTCTGTAGACACTTCGCAGCAATCACCTCATGACATCATTAGTCCGCATGACCAAAAATCATTGGGCAAAAATAACTATTTAGTCAATAGCAAAACGGTAGCCGTTTTCGAAAATATCGGCTTTTGGACTTTATAGGTTACCGACATCATTTTAAGCTGAAATCCGAGTTTGTTTACCCCAAAGTAAAGTCAACAAACTCAGGTCTGCACGATAATAAACAAATCCCGATTATTATAAGCAGGATTTATACACTGCAATCCAGAGCAACCTATATCCATTATTTTTTAACCAGATATCGCTGCGGCGCATTCTAATTTTAGCTACTTATCACGCAACGGTTTCCAAGGTAAACGACATGAATATTGACCAGTTAAATAATGAATACGGAATTACCGGTCAACTCAAATTTGTAAAAGGCAACAGTGGTTTTCCGTTCATTCTGGTTAATAATGCAAGCGCTACCGCTTTGATTTCGGTCTATGGTGCCCAGGTGCTTTCATTCCAACCGACTAACGAACCGGAAGATCTTTTATTTCTCAGCCAAAAATCTCATTATGAAGAAGGCAAAGCCATCCGGGGTGGAATTCCCGTCTGCTGGCCCTGGTTTGGCCCTGACCCTCTTGATATTAATCGCCCTGACCATGGCTTTGTACGTAATGGTTTATGGACCGTTTTAGCAACGGAAGCCACCTCGGAATCTGAAACAAAAATAAAATTAAGATTCCAAAACACCAAACAAAGCGAAAGTTACTGGCAACAAGCTTTTACTCTGGATCTTGAGATTTCAGTAGGTGACACGCTCACCCTTGAACTCATCACCCGAAATACCGACTCCGAAGCATTTTCAATTACCCAAGCTCTACACGCCTATTTTAGTGTGGGAGATATAAGCGATGTGCAAATTTTAGGCCTGGAGAATGCCCAATATCTTTACAAACTGGATGATGGCGAAGAAAAAAACCAATCAGGCGCACTGGCTATTGCCAATGAAGTTGACAGGATTTATACAAACGTCAACAATGAGTTAATAATTGACGATCGTTCTTTTAATCGCCAAATCGTAATTACCGCGACCAACAATAAAACAACCGTAATATGGAATCCCTGGATCGATATCTGTGCAAGAATGTCTGACCTGGCTTATGATGATTACCAGCGCTTTATTTGCGTTGAGCCAGGCAATATAGACACGGATGTTATAGAGATTCCACCGGGTGGCCAATACCATTTAATAACGAACTTTAAAATTATTCGAAACTGATATTATTGGCTTGGGTAACTTGCAAAAAATATCCCCTGCAAAAGTTGTGTCCAGAAAATTGTTGACATAGGAGTTATAATTTTGACATAATTTTGATATTTTTTTTTAATCACTACAAATAACCGTTACTCATAGGTTACATCATGATTCAAGATGACATAATCAAAGAATTGCAATACATACCCGAAACCAAGCTAAGCGAACTTTATGAGATGATTCATTCATTTAGACTTCGATTTAACAGCGAAAGCCGAAAGCCGGCCGAAGAACAATCATTGGCCGGGTGTTTAAAAAACTATACAAACGGCTATATTCCGACCGTTCAAGCCGTACAACAAGCATGGGAAGCGGCAACCAATGAAAAACACCACCGTTCTTGATACTAATGTCATTTTGCGCTTTTTGTTAAATGACCATCCGGCACATTTTCAACTGGCACAAGTGTTTATGTCCGATGTTATTAGCGGAAAAATAACGGTATATATTCCTGACAGCGTGCTTGCCGAATGCGTCTATGTGTTATTAAAGGTTTATAAGGTGCCGAAACCCAAGGCCTGCGAAGTATTAACGGGAATTTTATCTTATCCGGGCATTAGCCAGCTTAATCGTGAAATTTTAATAAACAGCTTGCAATTATTTGCAGCACATAACGTTGACATAGTCGATGCCATTGTTCACGCCACAGCAAAACAACAAGATTGGGATGTTTTTAGTTTCGACCAGGATATGAGAAAATTTAGTTAGCTATAGTGACGGCTAAAATCCGGACAGTCGATTATTTAATCGAGACGATTCAATGTTTAAAAATGTACAGCCAGATTCAAAGCATCACGGTAGATGGGTAAATGTTCGTAACGGGCCATTTTTAATGGATAAAAACCTGACCACGGTGATGAAAAATACCGGCCTCAATAGCTGCTTTGTTAAATAACAACACAGTTTCAAATGCAATATCGTTGGTGCACCAACGCCCTTTTATAAAAACACTGGGTACCCGTACTCTCATGAACAGGCTTAATGCATTATTAAGGCTCTATGTGAATCGTAGTGGGTAAATAGATAAACACAAATCTTATACACGCTCAAAACGTTCAAGCCGTCATCCCGGCATGGACCGCCGTGATCCAGAGTACAAGGATGTATTTGTTTGATATTGCATAACTTTTAATAAAATCGAGCATAAGAATTAGTTGGTGGATACATTACGAAT
>CAIUYS010000330.1 GCA_903903365.1 uncultured Methylococcaceae bacterium | reverse complement strand
TTTGTCGGGTTACGCTGTCGCTAACCCTACTATTGCGCCTTAAATTCACCCTGGTGCTCAACAAACCAGCAATAGGTGCTGGCCAAGCCGTCGGTCAGTGTTATTTGCGGTTGCCAGTTCAGTGTCTTGATTTTACTGACGTCCATCAATTTTCTGGGCGCACCGTCCGGTTTGCTGCTATCCCAGATAATGTCACCTTGATAACCGACAACGTGTTGTATGGTTTCCGCTAATTCACGAATGGTCACATCGGTACCGGTACCGACATTAAGGTGTGACAGCATGGGTTCTGTGCAAGCCTGATAATGCTCCTTGCTTAAACCCAGCACATGCAAACAGGCAGCGGCCATATCATCGACGTGCAAAAATTCGCGCATGGCTATGCCGGTTCCCCAAAGGGTAACGTTGGGTGCTTGGCTGGTTTTGGCGTCATGAAACTTCCTGATCATGGCGGGAATAACATGACTGTTTTCCAGATGAAAGTTGTCATTTTCGCCATAAAGATTGGTCGGCATCACTGAGCGATAATCGGTGCCGTACTGACGGTTGTAAGATTCACACAGTTTGATGCCGGCAATTTTGGCGATGGCATAAGGCTCATTGGTGGTTTCCAAAGTGCCGGTCAATAAGGCGCTTTCTTGCATGGGCTGGGTGGCCAGTTTGGGGTAAATGCACGAGCTTCCCAAAAACAGGAGTTGCCGGCAACCAATCGCCCAAGCCTGATGGACGATATTGGCTTCCATCATCAGGTTTTGGTAGATAAATTCAGCCGGATACATGTTGTTGGCATGAATGCCCCCCACTTTGGCTGCCGCCAAAATCACTTGCTGTGGCTTTTCTTGCTGCATAAAATCACGCACGGCAGACTGGTCGGTTAAATCCAACTGGTCATGCGTGCGCACGACGGTGTTGTGATAGCCCACGTCATGTAACTGTTTAACAATAGCGGTTCCCACCATGCCACGGTGTCCGGCGACATAGATCTTTTGTTGGTTATCGGTCATGTGCTTATTCCCGGCTAACCGCAACGTTAAAACCTTGTTCTTTTAACAGGGCATGTTTTTTGGCTTCATCAAGATCGCACTCAACCATTTCAGCGATCATTTCCTGTAAGGTAATTTGCGGTACCCAACCCAATTTTTCTTTGGCTTTACTGGGATCGCCCAACAAAGTTTCCACTTCAGCAGGTCTAAAGTAACGCGGATCAATGGCGACGATGGTTTGACCTACGGTTAAGCCCGGTGCTTTGCTGCCTTGAATCGCGTCAACAAAGCCTTTTTCGTCAACGCCGGCACCTTCCCAACGCAGGGTGACACCCAGTTCGCCGGCGGCCATTTCAATAAACTGCCGTACCGAGTATTGCACGCCGGTGGCGATAACAAAATCTTCGGGTTGTTCTTGTTGCATCATCATCCATTGCATGCGTACAAAATCCTTGGCATGCCCCCAGTCTCTGAGTGAATCCATGTTACCCATGAACAAACACTGCTCCAGACCCATGGCGATATGACTCAGTCCACGGGTTATTTTACGGGTAACAAAAGTTTCACCCCGGCGTGGTGATTCATGATTAAACAGTACCCCGTTACAAGCATACATGTTGTAAGCTTCACGGTAATTGACGGTAATCCAGTAAGCGTATAGCTTGGCAACGGCATACGGCGAACGCGGATAAAACGGCGTGGTTTCTTTTTGCGGTATCTCTTGTACCAGTCCGTAAAGCTCTGAGGTGGAGGCTTGGTAAAAACGGGTTTTCTTTTCCAGCTTTAAAAAGCGGATGGCTTCCAGCAGACGTAGAGTACCAATGCCATCAACATCGG
>CAIUYS010000329.1 GCA_903903365.1 uncultured Methylococcaceae bacterium | reverse complement strand
CTTAACCGTTCGTCCTGAGCCTGTCGAAGGGTGAGCGGTTAAGTCGTTCATGGTTCGACAAACTCACCACGAACGGCTTAACCTCAAACTGCCCCGTCTTAGTTGGTAGCCGGTTTTATTCGTCCGCTTTAACGGGTTGCAAAATAAGCTCTGCCAATATCTGACGCGCCCGGTTATCGGCACCGGAAGGCAGTTTTTGGGGTTTATGGGTAATCCATGCAGCAATATCTTTCCATGCCGTAGGTGCTTGTAGGTCGCGCAATAACATGTGATAGCCCTGTTGATAAAAGGCCACGGTTTTGTCTGTCGTATCGCTGGCGAGAAATTTTTGTAAAAATGCGTAAGTGGGTTTTTTGGGGATAATTTCATCTTTCTCACCATAAAGCATTAACGTATTTCCGTGCAGTAGCGTTGCGCTGTTAAAGGCTTCATCCATTAAATCGGTCAGTCCGTAGACGGTTTCTATACGGGTCGCTTTGATAACCAAAGGATCACGTCCCAACGCCCGGAGCATTTCAATATTGTCAGAGGGCATAACCTTGACGCCTTGTCCGGTCAACGTTAGCCACGGCATGCTATGCGCCAACGTCCACAGCAAACCGGTTTGATACCAAGGCATGGTTGACCTTGCCCACAGTGCGGGCGCGACCAGAATAACACCGTCTACGGCTGGCATACCGGCCTGGCTCATGGCGTTTATAATAATGGCACCGCCCATGCTTTCACCCAACAAATACACGGGGCGGTTGGGATAACGTTGTTTTATCAGACCAATCAAGGTCAGCAAGTCGTTGGTATAGGCAGCACCACCGGCCCATAAACCACGTTTTGGAGCGCCACCAAAACCCCGTTGATCGTAAGCAAAACAGGCGATACCCTGTTTACTGAAATAGTCTCCCGGTTGTTGAAAAAACAGGCTGTAATCATTAAAGCCGTGTAGTGCTATTAATATTGCCTGGGGATCTGTTTTTGGCAACCAATGGCGAAACGGCAAGTTGGCACCGTCTTCTGTCAGAAAAAAAGTCTCGCTGAGTCTGGCGGTATTATTTTTTGCACCGGGTGGATAAGTCATTGGCATACAGGCCGTCAATGACGTAACCAGCAAAACCGAAATTATTAGGTAGTGCTTATTCATGCGGTTATCAGGTTATCCAATTTATTTTTCCAGATTCAATAAGGGCTTTTAGAAAAGTTTACATGAGTCAGTGGCAAGCTTTATCAAGTGAACTTAGCGATTATGACTCTTAACGAAGCAAAGTGTTCCGGTCAGATGCTCAACCTGCTTGATAGCCATTGGTATTATGGGTAACCCAGCGCTCATTTTCGGTGGCTAAAAGCTCTTTTTTCCAAAAAGGTACTTTTGATTTTAAGGCTTCCATAATGTATCGACTGGCATCAAACGCATCGCCACGGTGAGATGACCACACGGCAACCAGCACTATCGTGTCGGCAGGTAAAATATCTCCCACTCGATGAATAACCAGGCTATCAATAATTGGCCATTGTTGTTGCGCTTCAATAATACATAATTCCAACTGTTTTTCAGTCATGCCGGGATAATATTCCAGCGTCATGCCTTTAACGGTATCACCGTCATTAAAGTCACGCATAGTGCCTATAAAAATACTGGTAGCCCCAATAGCGCCACATTTATCCGTTTTTTCTTGCTGATAAGCCTGAATTTCTTGATACGGATTAAATGCCCCGGCAGTGATTTTTATGGTCATTTTAGCCGCCGGTAACCGGGGGGAAAAAAGCGACGATATCGCCGTCCAAAACAATGCTGTCCAATGCCACATAGTCCATATTAACCGCCGCCAAGATATTGGGAGGCAATGGCTGATCAAGGTTGCTTTGGTTCCAAACGTCATGAACCGTTATTAAACCGGTAAAGGTTAGATCGTCTTCCGAGCGGCCCAATCTTTCTTTTAAGCTGGCGAAATATCGTACTTTAATTGACATAATGATTCACGAGGCTAATAAAACAATAGATAATAAAACATATTTTAATCATTATTTTACACACATGAATTACACTCCGCACTTTAATCAGGCCGGCGAAGCTCACATGGTCGATGTTGGCGCAAAAGCGATCACTCAGCGGTCGGCAGTGACCGAGGGCTACATTGAGATGCATCCGGAAACACTTCAGATGATTCTTGGCGGCGAGCACAAAAAAGGCGATGTACTGGCTATAGCGAGAATTGCCGGCATTATGGCCAGTAAAAAAACTGCAGATTTAATTCCGCTTTGCCATCCGTTACCCATCACGCATGTAGAAATTAACCTGAGTGCTGAAACCGAAAACAACCGTATTCGTTGCCAAACCACAGTAAAAACCAACGGGCAGACCGGCGTAGAAATTGAAGCCTTGTGCGCCACACAAATTACCTTGCTGACTATTTATGATATGTGTAAGGGCGTAGATCGTGGCATGGTTATCCAGTCTGTGCAATTGCTGGAAAAAGAAGGGGGTAAATCAGGACGCTGGCAGCGCAATGAATGACGGTAAAACGGTGTATCTTCAAGGTTTTTAAAAATGCACACCCGATTTTGATACACTACAGCAATATATAAGACAACCACAGAGATAATAATGCCGATTACCTTAAAAGAGCTTGCCGATTTTTGTGATGCCCGGATTGTCGGGGGGGATTTAGCGACAACCATTTATTCCGCAGCCGATATTAAGTCGGCGCAAGCAGGACAGGTTACCCAATTGACCAGCAGTCGATATTCTCAATATATTAAAAACTCTACCGCTTCTGCCTGCTTTATTGCCGAAGGTTTTGCAGTTGATGACTTGCCAGTTAACATGGCTTTACTGGTTTGTACTGACCCGGAAATCAGTTTTATCAAGGCAGTCGAGTTGCTGCATCCTGCCAGGGTTTATAACCCACAAGTTGCGCCTCAGGCCGTGCTTGAACAAAATGTAACCTTGGGTCAGGGGGTCTATATCGGGCCTTATGCCGTGATTGGCGAAAACGTGATAATAGGCGATAACAGCACTATTTTGGCCGGGGCTTATGTGGGTAAAAATGTAAAAATAGGGGAGAACTGCAAAATTTATCCTTATGCCGTTATTTACGACGATGTGGTGGTGGGAAATAATGTCATTATCCACTCAGGCTCTATTATTGGCGCTGATGGCTTTGGTTATAAATTTAGAAATAATGTCCATGTCAAGGTGCCCCAAGTCGGTAATGTGATTATTGATGACAATGTTGAAATTGGTGCCAATACCTGTATTGACCGAGGTGCGTTGGGCAGTACCCTGATAGGCGCAGGCACTAAAATAGATAATCTGGTGCAGATTGGTCACAATAACAAAGTGGGTAAAAATGTGATTATGTGCGGCCTGACCGGCGTGTCCGGCTCCTGCAATATTGAAGACTATGCCATTCTGGCGGGGAGTTCAGGGGTTGCTGATCATGTAACCATTGGACAGGGTGCTGTCGTAATGGCGCGGTCTGGCGTGGCGGGTGATGTAAAAGCGGGTACCCAGGTTTTTGGCAGTCCGGCAAAAGACAAAAAAACCGCTTATAAAGAGCAGATTGCACTCAGCAAACTGCCTGATTTACTAAAAAAAGTTAAGTTGCTGGAAGAAAAAATCCAGGCACTTGAAAAAACAGCAGATTAGCGTTTATGTTTTAAGATATTTATCAGTTTTCAATAAAAAAACAACGTTCGTTAGAACAACTTATAACGAATAACCCAGTATTATAGTAAACTATATCAACACAAAAAACGGTTCAGCACGATGACAGTAAAAGACAACGTACACTTGCACGAAATCAATAAATTTGGCTCAATGGCAGAGCGTTGGTGGGATACTCAGGGCGAATTTAAAACCCTGCATGATATTAACCCGCTACGCCTTCAGTTTATCCAGAGTTATATCGATATTGCCGGCAAACGCCTGGTTGATGTGGGGTGTGGGGGCGGTATTTTAACTGAAGGTCTGGCTAAATTAGGCGCTGATGCCTTGGGCATTGATCTCAGTGAAGAGCTGATTGATATTGCTGATTTGCATGGCCTGGAGTCGGGTGTCAATGCACATTATCATAAAATAAGCGCAGAAGCCTTAGCCGAGCAACAGCCTGAAAGTTTTGATCATGTTACCTGCATGGAAATGCTGGAACATGTCCCCGATCCGGGTTCAATCATTTCTGCTTGCGCCACCTTGGTCAAACCTGGCGGCATGGTGTTTTTTTCTACGCTTAATCGCAAACCCAAAGCTTATTTATTAGCCATACTTGCCGCCGAGCATATCCTGCAAATGTTGCCTAAAGGCACGCATGATTATAAAACCTTTATCAAACCGTCTGAACTTAGCCAGTCAGCACGCGCGGCAGGTCTTGAGCTTCAAGGTATGATAGGGATTGAATACAATCCGTTTAACAAACGCTTCAGCACGGGCAAAGATATTGATGTTAATTACATTGCCGCTTTTAAACGTATTGAGTAAGCGCTGATGCCGACTGATTTTAAATTATCCTGCGTGTTGTTTGATCTTGACGGTACTTTGCTGGACACCGCGCCGGATTCGGTTTTATGCCTGAATAAAGCCTTAAGCCAACACGGGTTTACGACTGTTAAAGCGGAGGCCATTAAACACCATATTTCATTCGGTGCGCTTGCCATGATTAACGGGAGTCTGGATCATTCCATATCGGAGGCGGTTCGGGCAGATATTCTGGAAACCATGCTGGATCTTTACGAAAACAATATTGCCGAACACACGGTTTTTTTTAAAGGCATGGCAGACACGCTGGATGCCATCGAAGCGCAAGGACTAAAATGGGGCGTAGTCACTAATAAAAGGGAGCGATTTACCAATCCATTAATGGCGGCTCTCAAGCTAACTGATCGCGCCGCCTGCATTATTAGTGGTGATACCACGGGGAATCCCAAGCCGCATATCGAACCCATGTTGGCAGCCTGCAAAAACGCGGCTGTAAAGCCTTATGAGTGTGTTTATATCGGCGATGCACCTCATGATATTACCGCAGGGAAAAATGCCCAAATGAAAACCTTGGCCGCTCTTTACGGTTATATTAATCCCGGTGATACGCCGGAAACATGGGGCGCTGATGCCTTGATTGAATCACCTGAACAACTAACAGCCTGGATAAACTCTGCACTATGTCATTAAAAAACAACGTTATTTTAATTACCGGCGCGGGCGGTGGTTTGGGCAGTACAGCGGCTTTGGCACTGGCTAAAAACGGTGCCCACATTATTTTGCTGGATAAAAACATCGCCAAACTGGAAGCGGTTTATGATGCCATTTTGGCAGCCAATGCACCCGAACCAATTATTTATCCGTTTGACCTTGCCGGTGCCAATGAAAATGAGTACCAGGAATTAGCAAATACCATTACTGAAGAATATGGCTCCTTGCAAGGCCTGTTACATTCAGCCGTAGAATTTAGCTCATTTACGCCTGTCTCCCAATTCGGTACCAAGGAATGGGGGCAAACGTTAAACGTGAATTTGAATGCCGCTTTTATACTCACCCGAATGTTGTTACCGGTGCTGGAAAAAAGTCAACACGCGTCCATTGTCTTCACCTCCGATTCTTCTGCCAGAAAAGCGCCTGCATACTCGGGCGCTTATGGGGTGTCCAAAATAGCCATGGAAGGCTTGGCAAAAATACTGGCTGAAGAGCTGGAAGCGGCCAACAAAATCCGGGTAAACACCTTGATACCGGGGGCTGTTGATTCACCTTTAAGAAAACGCGCTTATCCCGCAGAAGATAAAGCCAAATTACCTACCATGGCATCATTGGCACCTGTTTACCTGTATTTATTTGGCTCTCATAGTATTGGCGTAACCGGCCAGGCCATTGAAGCTGCAACCTTTCACCTATAATATTATTATGGCCGAACGAGAAAGCTTTGTTTTAACCCGAGATGTCAATACGGTCACCATTCCTGACGGTACGCCCAGCACCTTAAGCAAAGGTGAGTCAGTCACCATTCACCAGTCTTTGGGCAATAATTATACGGTTGTCACTGAGCAAGGTTACATGGTGCGTATTGACGGTGCGGATGCCGATGCCTTGGGCAAAGAACCGCATCACTTGCAGACATTGGTATCAGAAACCAGTCCTGAAGCCGTTGAAAAAAACTGCTGGGAAGTGATGAAAACCGTTTATGATCCTGAAATTCCGGTAAACATTGTTGATCTGGGTCTGGTTTATTACTGCAACGTCAAACCCGTCAATGATGATGAAAACACCGTCCACATCATGATGACCCTGACTGCACCCGGTTGCGGCATGGGGCCGGTTATACAAGGCGATGTGGAAAAATGTATTCGTGCGCTGCCGGGTGTTTCCGGTGTTGATGTTGAGGTCGTGCTTGATCCGCCCTGGTCCAGGGAAATGATGTCAGAAGTGGCGCAGTTGCAGTTGGGCTTATACTAAAATAAATCCGGGATTGGTGCGCTAGATATCAAGTTAAGACATTTCACCACGAAGACACGAAGAACACGAAGATTTTGCTTTGGTTTTTCTTCGTGAACTTCGTGTCTTCGTGGTCTGTAATATCTTTAAGTTGGTTACTTATTCCAAAGCGAGATGTTATGACGACACTTTATTATAGTCATCCGGATTTTCTATTCCATGAGACAGGTGCAGACCATCCCGAATGCGCTGATCGGCTTAGAAGCATCACTACCGCTCTGGATGCACCGGAATTCTCAAGTTTAATCAGAGTATCGGCACCACTGGGGACGGAACAACAAATCAGACTGATTCATCCGCTGTTTCATATTGAGACTATTCGGGCAGCAATACCCAAACGCGGTGAACACTATCTGGATCATGATACAGTCGTGTCGCCAGGCTCGGAAAAAGCGGCTTTTCGTGCGGTAGGTGCTGTTTGTGATGCGGTTGATAAAGTGCTGACGGGTGTTGCAAACAATGCCTTTTGCGCAGTGCGTCCACCCGGACACCATGCCGAACCCGACTTGGCTATGGGCTTTTGTCTGTTTAATAATATAGCCATTGCTGCTGAATATGCACGCAGCCATTATCACCTTGAACGCATTGCCATTGTCGATTTTGATGTCCATCATGGCAACGGCACGCAAGCGGCTTTTTATAAGCAACCTTCTGTTTTATATGCATCCAGCCATGAGATGCCAAATTACCCAGGTTCCGGTTATCCACAAGAAACAGGTGTCGGTAACATTGTCAATGTGCCGCTGGCAGCCGGTGATACCTGTATTGAATTTAAAAATAAATACAACTCCATTATTTTACCCGCACTGAGAAATTTCAAACCCCAATTACTGCTTGTTTCAGCAGGTTTCGATGCCCATAAAGACGATCCGTTAGCCTCAATTATGCTGGTAGAAGATGATTTTCGTTGGCTTACCCAAGAATTGTTGGACATTGCTGACTGTTATTGTGAGGGCAGAATGATATCCGTATTGGAAGGGGGTTAT
>CAIUYS010000328.1 GCA_903903365.1 uncultured Methylococcaceae bacterium | reverse complement strand
CCGTGTATAGTTGTTTCTGCCGCGCCACTTTGTAATGGTCAAGTTTTTTAAGACACAACGATAGGTTCTTTTGTTATCATTTTAGCTTCATAGTTATTAGATGATAAATACCCCAATGTGGAATGTAAGCGTTGGCTATTATAGAAATTAATCATATAGTCAGTAACATTACATCTGGCTTCCTCAAAATTGGCATAATCTTGTCGCCATACCCGTTCCATTTTTAAATTAAGAAAGAAGCGTTCCATCACGGCATTATCCCGGCAATTGCCTTTACGACTCATACTGCCTATACAGTCATATCGATTCAGTAAGTCTCGGTATTCATGACTGGCATATTGACTGCCACGATCAGAATGAACGACGAGCCCTGGTTTGGGTTGACGTTGACAAATAGCCAATTGCAGTGCTGTACAAACCAGTTCAGCAGGCATGGTTGGTGCCATTGCCCAACCGACAATCTTACGAGAATATAAGTCCAAAACTGCCGCTAAATAAAACCAACCGCTTCGGGTACGAATATAGGTAATATCAGAGACCCAAGCTTGATTTGCCGCTAGGGGTTTAAACTTTCGATTAAGCACATTTTCAAAAATAGGTAGCGAATGAGTGTTGGCGCAATTTTAAGCAACTGGCGGTGGATGGGTTTTCACCCTCCAAGTTTTACAGCATTGCCGACGCTCCCAAGACCTGACTCCTTATTTGCTTCTTTTTTTGTATGCGACAAAACTCTTTAGCTCATTAAGAGGAGGGGCAAACGTTATAACTTTAGCATTTTATTTTCAGGATCAAAGTAGCTTTTCCAACATCCTTCGTTTGAGATCGGCCCACAGATTCAGCCGATCTGCATCACCGACCGGCTGTCCGCTTCCTTTGATTTTGGCTAGCCATAAACTGCTGCCGTTAAAACTATACACAGGTAACAAATCGCTGCGATCTATTGCGGAACTGATGTCCGGCTTGAGGTTATCCAATATCAGCGGGACAGTCTGGGGGGCTTCAAAATAACTCAGCACCATGTGTGGGAGATTTAGCTTCAACGCCTTGACATAAGTTATCCGCAGCTTGCTTTCGTCAACGCCAATTTCTATCAGGGTAAAATATTTGGCAATCGAAAAATCCTCACAATCGCCTGCTCCCTTGGCTAAAAGTTCAACAGGCGTAGCCCAATAGTCGTTCTTAAACCATACGACGAGGTCGTCAGCAAACTGGATATTTCGATTAAAAAAATCGTTAACCAGTTGAAGCTTTTCCCGTTCTGCCAGTATTTTTCCCGCATCCATTAGTTTTTGCCAATTTATAAAGCGCTGTCTGGCGGCAGGGCCATATTTACGCCCGATCTTCTCCAACATAATAGGTTGAAGCTGCAACCAACCTTCAACCTTTTCTGGTTCTGGAAAAAATGCACGGATAATAACGATACAAGCGATGACAAAAATAATGATAAGGGCCGGCAACCGGTATTTAACGGCAGACACCGGCAATTCCTATCGCCTTAAAAGAATAACAGTCGTTATCACCCTGGACATTTTCAGCATGCACAGCAATATCCAGCAGGCCTCCCAATTCCTGCATAGACTGAACAAACTCGTATTTTTGCTTTGAAAGACTGATACCGTCACCTATATATCTGGCAATCATTATAAAATCAGGATTAAGCTTTTTTGTAACATCAGGAGACATTGATTGGGTTTCAAAACGCTTAATCATGACCCTGCCGCCCCATTGATACAACACATCAATAAAATCGAGATAGGTGTCTAAATTCTTGGCTACCGCATAGGCCGAAAAACTAAACACCAGTTGTTTGGTTACGAATTGATTTTTTTTGATGAGTTTTTTCAGCCAAAGGCGAAACCTGCTATTTTTGATGGTGCTGGTTGACAAGTTAACGGCAATGGCATGGGAAATAAGGGTGCTGAGGATATGATTAAGCACCTTGTTGATGACACCTTAATCGAGATCGATAATTTTGGCAAGTTTCTCGGCCATTGAAACAAAAGGCCCAATAGCCACTATTTTTCCTTTCTGATCATGTGCTTGAATAATAGCTTCTTCCATAATCAGTTGTCCAGTTTGAAATCTGATAATTTGACCAACATACGAAAGCGAATAGTCACCATTGTCAAGGCAGTTGAAGACTAATTGCTTCCATGTTCCAATGTCCCGGGCAATATTCTTATCGGAACGAATGTTATAACAGTTGACGCCGATTAGCCGCGCCTGATTATAAGTCTCATAAGAAGACTCCAGCAAATTTTCAAGAGTACCTATTGGATCAACAGGCACTACCCCGATATGAGCCAAGTCAGACTTCGAATATCTCACGCCAAGTCGCTGCTCAAGGCTTTGGCGATCAATTCAATCTGTCCGACGTTGCTGTTATTGACCAGTATTGCAAATTCACCGCTGTAAAAACGGTAGGATTTCATAAGACCTTCTTGATGCTGTTCGACAGATTTTTTCAATTTTTCAGAAACCGCTTGCAAAAACAGGTCAATAGCATCCATCGTTGCCCCGCTCTCTAATAAAATCAGCTAGGCTATCCACCTTGATTATCATCAGATATGCCAGACTATAGGCGATCATTAGACTCATCATGTCTGTTTCGAACACCGCTTTTTTATAAACCCGCTTAAATCGTCTCGTAACAGATTTTCACCCATCTAAGATAACTTGTCGTTAAGATTGATAATAGTGCTTTCTATTTTCGAGACAGGTTATTTATCGATACCGTGATATTTTTACTTCACTAGTTCATGGCAAGTTTTCTATCGTTTCAAAATGCACTTCGGCAATTCGCAACGCTAATTGATTGATTCTATTTAATAATGCCAATGTCAACCGTAATGACAGTAATAACAATGCTACTGAAATCCCAAAAGCCACAACGTATAGAAAAACGTAGTTTTATTTTAGCCTGTTCAAACAGTTTACTATAAGAAAAAGAGGGATTTATGGTGACGTATACAACACCGCGAATCGTCCAGTTGGATCTGATTTCACTTTCAGCAGTTATTGGTAACATAGGCAAATTATCGATAAACCTACTTGGCACCCCTTCAACGCTTTTATCGTTAGTAAGAGAAATTAACTCTTTTTTGTTGGCATCAACCAGACGAATTTCCTTGTAATACCCCATATCGAAAATGGCGCTGACCATAGTCTTAATTATTGGGTCGTTGGTATCGGTCATATATGGGGTTATTTATTGCGAGTTACCTTAGTTGCTGCAACCATTGGCAATCGAGCAGGTCGGACTTGCGGCCGGAAACATTTTTAACATGGCGCGCATTGACCAAAAACACAGTGAAGCCGCGCGATTCTAACAATTCAAATAAGTGTCCCTCCTTGATTCCGTCGCAACTGTATCAACATCGCAGTCCTTAAGCCAATCGGCTAAGGCATTGAGATCAACTGTAAAACTTGTAAATTCGCGTACCGGTTCATCATCTCGATCTGGCGGTACCGCTACAAAATGAGATGGGCTGCCGATGTCAATGCCAGCGGCATTGGGATGGATCGTTAACGCCTGACGGGATTTACCCGATCTAACGCTTATGTTGTGATTGCTCATGGCCATGATTTACTCCATCCTTGGTTAAGGAATGTGGCGCTACATCGGGAGAGTCGTCTAGCTCAATCTCTTAAATGGGATATCATAATCTGCTGTAAATCCGCCGATTCGATTCACCAATGTCGATGACGTCACCCAGAAACATACTAATCAACGGGCAATAACAGACACCATTGTAAAATTGGTCTTCCGCAACGCCGCATTCCATTTTGCCACAAAACGGCGGACTTATGTTTCTTCGGCGCGATTTTCGGTGCGGGCCGATTACATCGCTAATCAGGCGCTGGAAGGTTACTACAGGCTATACTAATCCACCTGAATGGTTACTGTCGCAGGTAATGTCGTTACCCCCTCTAAAGTCATCGTATAGGTAAACTGGTAGATTCCCCGTTTGGCGTCCCGCCTCTTTGACGCGCCTAAAGTGCTGGGAGCCGTCAATATGTAACTAAATGAACCATTGCTGTTAATAAAATTCAGGGTAATGCTCCCCTTATGACCGGTGTCATCTGTCCGCTTTATATTTTCCACAATGGCAAATGTACGCCCATCGACACCGGAAGGTAAGTCGTTTTTGCGCACACCATTCGCTGCTGTGACATTAATTGTTTGAGTAACTGAAGTATTCGCGGTTGCATTATAGCTGTCATTTATTGCTGTGATTACTGACACCGTAACCGTAGCCAAATTGGAAACCAAGCCCGTCGCGTCTTTTACCGTATAGGTAAAACTGTCTGTTCCGGCAAAATTCAGCGCCGGCGTGTATAAAACACTACCGTTAACATTCAGAGCCGCATTACCATTAATAGACCCCGCAACGATATTGACCGAACCCGGCACGATGTTCGACTCCGGATCGGTATCGTTGGCAAGTACATTAATAGTAACCGCCTGTCCTTTCCTGGTTGTCGCCGTGTCATTATTCGCAACCGGCGGATTTACGTTGATTACTGACACCGTAACAGTAGCCAAATTGGAAACTAGCCCCGTCGCGTCTTTTACTCTGTAGGTAAATGTGTCTGTTCCAACAAAATTCGGCACCGGTGTGTATAAAACACTACCGTTAACATTCAGAGCCGCATTACCATTAGTAGGCCCCGCAACGATAGTGACCGACCCCGGCACGATGTTTGACTCCGGATCGGTATCGTTGGCAAGTACATTAATAGTAACCGCCTGTCCTTTCCTGGTTGTCGCCGTGTCATTATT
>CAIUYS010000327.1 GCA_903903365.1 uncultured Methylococcaceae bacterium | reverse complement strand
TACTCACGAAACCAGAGAAGAACGCTGATACAGGAGCAACGTCTTTACCGAATGTTCTCAGTGTACCTTTTTCTACCATTCTGATGTATTCAGGTGTACCAGTTCTAACATAGTGGTAACCTTGTAAATCAGCTAGTGTCATCATCATACCGTTATATTCAACAGGAACATGTAACGGAGCAATGATTGGCCAGTTTCCTGGATAGAACAAAAGACCCCAAGCCAAACCACCGATAACAGCAGTTGCTGTTACACTACCAGTCAACATCAAGATAGCGTCAAGTACAATTGCACCTGGCATCAAGTTTGAAGGGAAGCAGAAGTTTACTGGGAAATATGTCCAACCCCAGAAGTTTAAATATCTGTTGACCCACTCACCTAAGAGCAAACCTAAAATACAAACTACTGCGCCGAAAGGCAAACGGTAACGATACCACAGCATAGATTGAACAGCCGCAGGGAAAGTGATTGAAACGATTGGAGCTACGGTTACCCATAGACGTCTATCTTTCCAGTCTGTCCAGAAATCCCAGTCACCACCGGTTAACATATAGTGAATGTGATATCCACCAAGTACAACGAAGAACAATGTAAACAAAATTAGCCAATCGAACGTGCGTGAAACTTTTACAGCTTCAGCGCGTGAACGTACAGCTGATTGAGATGCGCTCATAGCTTACCTCCTAAAGGATTTAAATTATTTTTATTAATCATTAACTTGTCAACTTTGCTGCTTCGTCGTGAAAAAGGACGAAGCAACCAGGAGATAGTTAATTGTTACAACCAAGACTTAAATTAAGCTAAGTCTTTTTTCAGAAGCTTGGACAAAGCTCCAATTTCTATGTTTACGATACCCATTACACCTAAAGCAGCCCATCCGAAGAATACGAAGCCGTAGTGTAAAGGTGCAACAAACAATTCTTCCATAAACCAGAAAGTGTGACCCCATTCGTTCAAGCCAACATTTGGCAAGATCATGAAAGGACCAACTACTGATACTAAATACTGAAGAGACAAACCTTTTTGATAGGTTGGTAATCTTGTTTTAGCATATAAGAAAGAAGCACCACCAGTGATGATATAGATAGGATAGCTCAAGTAGAATTCAATGATGTGACTTGGTGTAAAGTCAGTATCACGAACAATAGTTTGATGCCATGTACCATCTTGCTCTGTAAAGTAGCTAGCGCCATAATAAATAGCGATACTGTACATTACCAACCAAGTCCAATGAGTAAAGTGTCTTCTTAACTCTTCTCTTGGAGTGATTGACATCACTTTACGGTCACGAGATTTCCACATGTAGCCCCATAACAGGCCTGCAGTGGTTACTTCCAATACAAATTCAATGTATAGAAAGTTCATCCAGTATGTTTCGAATTCAGGTGCAAATGAGTCCAAACCGGCTGACCAGCCATAGACACCTTCATACCAACGAACCCAACCGTAAAATACGATATAGAGCAAAGCGCCCAAGAACATATTTCTTTTGTTTAACAGCGGTGCTTCCGCAGCATCAGCTTTCACTGATTCAGTTGTAGCTGCCATTTCTACCTCCTAAAAATTAACAAATCCCCAGCCGATTGACCAGGACTCTATAGTACAACTCCATTTTCCTACTTCTTACTTAAACTAAATTTAAGGGAAGTCTCACCAACTCAATTTGGTGAGTTGTCAGTCTACCAGTTCGAATAACCTTGTCAAGTCAAAAACATTCTACAATTTTATTTCCTTGCAAAAATTCATGTCACCATAAAATTTACCTACGCTTAATATACTGATTTCTGTTAAAATTCGGTTACAATCCTCAATAATGAGCCCTAATTCAACCACCTAAATTTTATGAAAAAATACCGCACATTACTGCTTGTCGCAGGCTTGGCTGTTCTACTTTTAAGTCAATATAAACTCGTTATGCCTGTTATTTATAAAGTTGTTGCGTCTGATCTTTTTCTTGTTGACAGCAACGACCAAGCCAGCTCCTTGCCCATTTCAACACCTTTATCGGCAATCGCTTTCATGCATTGTAATAATTATATTAAATCCGAACTCGGATCTGATGCGACCGTTATCTTTCCTGAAAAACCATTAAATGCCTATACTTTTGGCAATTATCAATACCTTATTAGCGCTGAAGTTACACTCACCAGAGATACTGCTGGCACAAGTACCAAAAAATATGTTTGCCGCATCACTTATAACAAAGGCGACAATGAGGAGGGTGCTCTTGATTTCGACAACTGGTCCATTATCGGACTATCTGGCTTGAAAGACTCGTAAAAAAACTGAACAACATTAAACAAAATGCCGGCTAATCAATGATATTTGATTATCCGGCATCATCTGTCGATTGGGGGGATTTTTTAATAAAACTACGCGGCAACAGCCGATCAAATACTATCGATGGATTGCGTTAAACCATCTATTGATTTTACGTTTTGCATGGCATATCGAATTCATTGCTGCTAAAAAAAACATCAATCCCAGCGATCATCCCTAACCTGCACTTTTCCATTGCCAATGCGAACCGAAAAGCAGTGTATATTTTCATAGGCGGGAGGGGATTTAACAGCACCCGTTTTAACGCAAAAACGGGCGCCATGACGAGGACAGATAATTTCATCACCGTCTAACTCACCACTCGCAATTTCTCCACCGTCATGTGAACAAACATCTTCAATCGCATAAAAACCACCTTCAACCTTAAATACGGCCACATCCGCTCCATCTATATCAATGACGATATTTTCGCCATCTGCCAATGCTGTTTCATCTATTACATTTACCCAATCAGACATTCTCCAGCCTCTATTTTTAAACGTTAACCTTTAAAATAAACATCATAACGTAATAATTTCCCATGAAAACTTTCGTTAGGCTTGCCACCTAAAGGCTCCGCATAGTCAGGACTTTTTACCACAATCCGTTTTCCGGCGGCCATTAAAGCCGCTGCAAAAAGCTGCTCTTTATCTTGATCATCGCCCAACAAGTCACGCAAGACCATCATTGATTTCTTGGGTAATGCGGATTTTTTACGCTTGGGCGGAAACATGGGGTCAAGATAAATACAGTCCGGCGGCGCATCTAACGTTGCCAACAGCTCAATGGCATTACCGATGAGTAATCTGGGCGACTGAAGATTGAGTTTCTGCATCCACTCCAACTCAACCAAGCGCTTAAAACCGTCGCTGAGCAATTCGGTCATCACCGGCGAACGTTCGATGCAAAGCACTTCATAGCCCATGCGAAAGATATGTAAACTATCCTGACCCCACCCCGTAGTGGCATCAATAACCGTTTTGGTTTTTCGCCCGAGTGCATGAGCCAAAGCACCATCTTTCGGCGCGGGCCATGAGCGTTGCTCACCATTGCGTGGCTCTATATCAACGACCAAGCCACCTTTTTTTAGCAGCTCTTTATCAAGTAACTTTAAACAGCCATCGCGCCAGGTTAAAAAGAAGCTTTCCGGACACTCATTATTAACCGATTGATATAAAGGAACTTTTAGTCTTTCCGCAAGCTGCTGAAACGGAAGGATATCGCCCTGCCCTTGATAAAGTACGGCCAGTTTTCCTGTGTATTTTTGCACTGAAGGATTATCGGGATAAGCTTATTCTGTAGAAATGGCTTGCTGTTCGTTTTTCAACGCAGCATCAAGGGTATGCCAGGCCAATGTTGCGCATTTAACCCGTGCCGGATACTCACGCACACCGGCTAATACTGCCAGTTTACCAATCGCTTCAAGATTAAAGTTTTCATCTTTACCGGTAGTCATTTCATGAAACTTTTTAAATAACTCTTCGGCTTCAATTTCGGTTTTACCTTTAACTATTTCCGTCATTAACGAAACCGATGCTGTGGAAATAGCACACCCTGAGCCCTGAAAACTGGCGTCGGCAATCACATCACCCTCCATTTGCAAATATAAAGTCAGACGATCACCGCACAGCGGATTAAATCCTTCGACTTTTCTATCGGCATTTTCAATGATGCGAAAATTACGCGGGTTACGATTATGGTCAAAAATAACCTCTTGATAGAGGTCACGTAAATCATCAAACATTAGCCAAATACCTCTATTAAAGATTCTATACCGTTCATTAATACATCAATTTCTTCTTTGGTATTATACATTGCAAAAGAGGCGCGTGCCGTTGCAGGTACTTTATAAAAATCCATTACCGGCATGGCACAATGATGCCCTGCCCTTATTGCTATACCTAAACTATCTAGCATGGTACCAATATCGTGCGGATGTATTTTATCCAACACAAAAGACAGAATTGCGCCTTTATGCTCAGCCTCACCAATAATTCGAAGGCCCTTAATTTGTTTGGCTTTTGCTGTTGCATAGCTCAATAATTCGGCTTCGTAAGCAGCAATGCTCTCCATACCGATACCGTTCAAATAATCAATAGCCACACCCAAACCAACGACATCAGCAATATTCGGCGTACCGGCTTCAAACTTATAAGGCAGCACATTGTATTCGGTTTCTTCAAAGGTGACTTTGCGAATCATATCACCACCACCTTGATAGGGTGGCATGGCTTCCAGCAGCGCTTGTTTGCCGTAAAGCACACCAACACCTGTCGGGGCATACAGCTTATGCGCCGAGAACACATAAAAATCACAATCCAGTTCCTGCACATCCACTGTTATATGGGGAATGGCCTGAGCACCGTCCAACAGCACCGGAATGCCTTTTTCATGCGCGACAGCGATAATCTTTTTAACGGGATTAATGGTGCCCAATGCATTGGACATGTGAACGACCGAAATCAGCCTGGTTTTATCATTAACCAATTTTTCAAACTCATCAAATATCAATTCACCTTGCAAGTTAATGGGGGCGACTTTTAACACCGCGCCGGTTTGCTCGCACAGCATTTGCCAAGGCACAATATTGGAATGATGCTCCATGGCGGTAATGATAATTTCATCGCCAGTTTTAATATTGGCTTTACCATAAGTTTGCGCGACCAGATTAATGGCTTCGGTAGCGCCTTTAACAAAAATAATTTCTTTTTCGCTGGCTGCATTAATAAAGTCTTTAACTTTAGTCCGTGCGCCTTCAAATTTGTCAGTAGACCGAACGCTTAAGGTATGTACGCCGCGATGCACGTTGGCATAATCATGACTATATAAATGCACGATGCTGTCAATAACCGCCTGCGGCTTTTGGCAAGTAGCAGCATTATCCAGATAAACCAAATCCTTGCCACGAATCTTCTCTTTAAGAATAGGGAAATCCTGGCGTATTTTCTGTACATCAAATACTGTCATAACCATTCCTTATTAACGCCTTCTTGCGGGAAGCGGGCTAACACTTGCTCCAACACCCGGTCATGCAGTCCTTTAATCTTAACCTTATCAACCATTTCATTGGCAAATGCAAAGGTCAGTATGTTACGCGCAGTTTCTTCATCAACGCAACGTGATTGCAAATAAAAAACAGATTTTTCATCCAACTGCCCAACGGTTACACCATGCCCGCATTTAACATCATCTGCGTAAATTTCCAACTGCGGCTTGGTATCCGCTTCAGCATCGCTTGATAACAGCAAGTTACGATTATTCATTTGCGAGTCGGTTTTTTGAGCATCTTCAGCCACAATCACCCGCCCCTGAAACACACCTCTGGCCCTATCATCCAATACGCCTTTATAAAGTTCACGACTGATCCCATGAGGCTTTAGGTGATTAATACGGGTATGGTTGTCGATATGCTGACGTTTGATACCCAAATACAAACCGTTTAGCTCGCACTCTGAAGCCTGATCCAAATCGGTATGAATGTCGCACCGCGCCAACAAACCGCCAAAAGCGAAG
>CAIUYS010000326.1 GCA_903903365.1 uncultured Methylococcaceae bacterium | reverse complement strand
TTGATAACCTGGTCGATAATTTAAGCAGCTTGATGGAGCCGATTATTATGGTTATTTTAGGTATTTTAATTGGCGGCCTGGTCGTCGCCATGTATTTGCCCATTTTTAAAATGGGTGCGGCTGTGAGCTAAACCTGTAAAATGTCTAAGATCAAGCCGCCAATCACAACACCCACATTACAAAAATGATACAACAGTTGGATATTTTATTAACAAATCGTTATTTACTGACGGCCTTGGTGGGTCTTGTTGGTTTAATGGTAGGCAGCTTTCTTAATGTGGTTATTTATCGGTTACCGATCATGATGCAACAAAACTGGCGTAAGGAATGCTCTGAATATTTGCAAATCGACGCCACTGAAACAGAACCCCGGCAAGAACCGTTCAATCTGTCTTTGCCTTTATCCCGCTGCCCTCATTGCAAGACACCCATCAAGGCTTATCAAAATATACCCGTCATCAGTTACCTGTTTTTAAAGGGGCGCTGTGCAACCTGTAGTCAGCCCATCTCTATACGTTACCCGTTGATAGAAACGTTTACTGCCCTCTTATCGGCCATCGTTGCCTGGCATTTTGGCTACACACCACAAACCGCTTGTGCCTTGGTGCTGACTTGGTCACTGATTGCCCTAAGCTTTATTGACATAGATCACCAATTATTACCGGATAATATTACCCTGCCGGTACTTTGGCTGGGCTTGTTGTTAAGTCTGTTTGGTTTTTTTACCGAGTCTCATGCCAGTATTATCGGTACTTGTGCTGGCTACATCAGTCTTTGGAGCGTCTTTCATTTATTTAAACTGGCAACAGGTAAAGAAGGCATGGGCTTTGGTGATTTTAAATTGCTGGCTTTATTCGGTGCCTGGTTGGGTTGGCAATATTTACCTGTTATTATTTTATTATCCTCATTGGTTGGCGCAATCATTGGCGTATTGATGATTATTTTTGCTAAACGCAATCACAATACGCCCATTCCTTTTGGCCCTTATTTGGCCGCAGCCGGCTGGCTGGCCTTGTTGTGGGGCAATGACATCAATCAGTTTTATTTAACAACGGTGGGCTTATAACAGCATGTTAAAAATCGGCCTTACCGGCGGCATAGGTTGCGGAAAAAGCACCGTTGCCAACATTTTTGAGCACTTAAAAGTGCCTGTTATTGATGCTGACGATATAGCCCACCAGTTGGTTGCTGTCGGACAACCGGCACTCGCCCGGATTGCGCTGGAATATGGCCAGGACATCCTTAATAAGGATGGCTCGCTTAATAGAACACGACTCAGGGAACTGATTTTTTCAGATGCCCGACAAAAACAAAAACTGGAAGCCATTTTGCATCCTTTGGTTTATCAAGCCATACAAACAGAACTTAAGAAATTAAACGCGCCGTATTGCATTATTGGTATCCCGTTATTATTTGAAACCAAGATGACCCACTTGGTTGACCGCACACTGGTTGTTGATTGTCCGGTTGAAACCCAAATAGAACGTTTAAAAAAACGCGATGCTATGACGATAGCCAGCATACAAGCCATTATTAACAGTCAGGTAACCCGCGATTTTAGAAAAGCCCACGCCGATGACTTGATCGATAACTCAAAAACCGACGATAGACTTGCAGAATCCGTTAAAAAACTGCACAATTTCTATCTTTCTTTAAGCACTTGCCAGGAAAAGCGTGTCTGTGAATAACACTACTACTTTTGAATTTCCACTCAATGAACGAATCCGTGTCTTCATAAGGCTTGAACAACTATTTCAACAATTTATCCACTTTTCGACGGGGGATAGCATTGCCGACAAACGGGCTGCAATTTCTGTGCTGCTGGATATTATGTCTATTTTTAGACGTAACGATCTAAAATCGGAAGTTCTAAAAGAACTTGATCGTCAGGCAACCGTACTCAATAAAATTGCCAACAGCGACGGTGTTGATAAAGAAAAGCTGCATGAGATATTGGATCAACTCGCCCAAATCAGCAAAAAGCTGTATGCGGTTAAGGGAAGAATTGGTGTCAATATTATGGAAAGCGATTTATTCCAAAGCATTACCCAACGCAGTTCCATCCCAGGTGGTACCTGTTCTTTTGACTTGCCTGAATATCATTATTGGCTGGAACAGGATGAAGCAATTCGTGCCAAGGACCTGCAACACTGGAGCAGTCCGTTTATTGATATCCATACCGCGATTGATTTTATCCTTAATTTTATCCGCAACAGCCGAGCCGCCAAACATGAAATCGCGAGTGCCGGATTTTTTCAAATTACCCTGGATAAAACCCAGCCTTTCCAGTTGATTAAAGTAAATCTCGATAAATCCCTCTCCTGCTTTGCCGAAATAAGTGGCGGCAAACACCGCTGCACCATCCGTTTTATGGAACCCTCTGTGGGTGACATTCGGCCGAAGCAAAGTACCGAGGATATTCCCTTTACCTTAACCTGCTGTTTATTCTAATGACATCAACCGATAAACCCATCATCGTAAAATGCCCTACTTGCCTGCGTCCTGTTCCCTGGACATCCGAACAGGAACATAAACCTTTTTGCTGTGAACGCTGTAAGTTAATAGATCTAGGCGAATGGGCGATGGAAGAAAAAAGAATTCCCGGCGAAGCACTGGAATTGGAAAACGATGACGGCGAGGATGCTTTTTTTCATTGAAGAGAAGGGCTTAATAAACTCAACCACTAATCTCACCCCAACAGCTTAACGTTTAATAATGACAAATCACACTCCCATCGGCCCGGTTATGCTGGATGTTGAAGGCTTAACCCTGGCACCGCATGAGCAGGAAAAGATAAACCATCCCAACACTGGCGCAGTTATTCTTTTTTCCCGTAATTACCAAAATCCGCAACAAGTTACCGAACTGATCAACAGTATTCGTGCGGCACGCAAGGGTGACATTCTGATTGCTGTGGATCAGGAAGGCGGCAGGGTGCAGCGCTTTCAAACCGGTTTTACGCGCTTGCCGCCTGCATCTTGCTATGCAGAAGCGCCGGAACTTGCAGAGTCGGCGGGTTGGTTGATGGCCGCTGAATTATTGGCGGTGGGTGTTGATTTTAGTTTTGCGCCGGTACTGGATATTGATTGCGGTATTAGTCAAATTATCGGCAATCGCTCCTTTTCAACCGACCCGGAACTGGCAACCCAACTGGCAAGTTTGTTTAGAAAAGGCATGAATGCGGCAGGCATGGCGGCGACCGGCAAGCATTTTCCGGGGCATGGTGCGGTGGCGCTAGATTCGCATTTGGTCTTGCCGACCGATGAGCGCGATCTGGACAGTATTCGGGCAAAAGATTTTTTGCCGTTTAAACAATTGATAAAAGAAGGTCTGGAAGGCATTATGCCGGCGCATGTTGTTTATCCAAACATTGATCTTAATCCCGCCGGTTTTTCAGCGTTCTGGATACAACAAATTCTACGCCGGGAATTAAACTTTAACGGCACTGTTTTTAGTGATGATTTAAGCATGGCGGGTGCCGCATCGGTGGGGGATTTTCCTGAGCGTGCCAGACAGGCGCAACGTGCCGGTTGTGATATGTTATTGGTGTGCAATAATCCGCTTGCGGCCGAACAGGTTCTGGAGGCATTACCGATCACGCAAGACCCCCTCAGAGAGCAACGACTTAAACGAATGCAAGGCAAGCCGGAACAATCCAAGGGCTTTATCAACTCTGAAAAATGGCAACAAACTTCTCATCTTATTAATCAACTTATTCAAAAACATGCTTAAAGAAATAAAAACTGTTCAGGAAAATGCCGATTTGCTCTACAGCGAGCAGGAAGTGGAAGCGGCGCTGGATAAAATGGCCGAACAAATTAACGTCGTATTGGCTGACCGTAACCCGTTATTACTCTGTGTGATGAATGGCGGCATAGTCGCGGCCGGTAAATTGCTTACCCGCTTAACCATCCCGCTGACGGTAGACGCCATTAACGCCAGTCGTTATCAAAACAAGACCGCAGGCGGCGTTATTGAATGGCTGCTTAAACCGGCAACGTCTCTTAAAGACCGCACGATTTTAATCATTGATGATATTCTGGACGAAGGGATAACCTTGGCTGCAATCCATGACTATTGTCTGGAGCAGGGCGCAACAGCGGTTTATAGCGCCGTGTTAATGGATAAAATGTTGGGTCATGAAAAACCGATAACGGCTGATTTTATTGGTCTGGAAGTGGCAAACCGTTACTTGTTTGGTTACGGTATGGATTACAAAGGTTATTTACGTAACGCAGCCGGTATTTACGCCTGCTCAGAAATCAACAAGGAAACAGCATAATGACCAAACTTGCAATTATTGGTGGCACCGGACTCACTCAACTCGGTGACTTAACCCTCATCAAACGTGACAAACTCACAACCCCTTATGGTGCCCCTTCAGCTGACTTTATTACCGGTGAGCTCAACCAAAAAGAAGTAATATTTTTAGCCAGGCATGGCAATCCGCATACGATTGCGCCCCATAAAATAAATTATCGCGCCAATATCTGGGGACTTAAACAGTTGGGTGTTGAGCAGGTTATTGCGGTGGCTGCCGTTGGCGGCATTACCGAAGCCATGCTGCCAGCCCATATCGCCATTCCCGATCAAATCATTGATTACAGCCATAGCCGTCTGCATACTTTTTTTGAAGATGAAAACTATCCTGTTACGCATATAGACTTTAGTTATCCTTACAGTCAAAAATTGCGCTCCATTTTAATTGCGGCCGCTGCCAAAGCCAATATTAATATTACGCCAATCGGCACTTATGGCTGCACCCAAGGTCCTCGTTTGGAAACAGCCGCAGAAATCAAGCGCATGGAAAAAGATGGCTGTGATCTGGTTGGTATGACCGGTATGCCTGAAGCGGCTTTGGCTAAAGAGCTGGGTATGGACTATGCCGCTATTTCTGTCGTTGCCAACTGGGCAGCCGGCAAAACGGCCGGTGAAATTACCATGGCAGAAATTGAGCAGAATCTACATATAGGCATGGACAATATGGCCCAATTACTTAAAGTTTTTATAGAACTGGCGTAAGGGAGTTTCTACAAAGGTTTTATGCAACTGCTTTAAATTACCGGGAAAAGTTTTTGTACTCATTCCCAAGCTGCAGAGACTGTGAAAGTATCCAAAGTCCAGACGGATTATAAGCCGCCCTCGGTAGCATTTTTTGGTAAATATGAGGAATGGTCGTTAATTTTTGCCCAAATAAGGTCAAACTCCGTCATTTTTTACGCATACCCCAGGTTTCTTAACGTATTTCCTGGTCTTCGGGCGCAATAATCCCTCAATGCGTCGACACCGAGAATATTAAGCGCGATGGGTAGAGGCGATAGCCGAAACCCATCATAATGGATTCCTTATGCGATGGGTTTCGCGCTGCTCTACCCATCCTCATGGCTATCAACAAATGATTTATCGTTAGGCTCATGCCGGTTGATTTACTAAAATCGACTGGCGGCTATAGGTGAGTCAGGAGCAGCTTATTTTCTGCCCCTACCTATCAAAAGGATTGGGTGCAACTTTAAAATCGCAGGGGGTTATCACCCCCAGTTATATCAGTTATAAAACGTAGAGACGCGCTTTATCGCGTCTGAATTGTATCTCTCAGCTTAATCGCCGGGAGCGGATTGAAACTTAGAGCAGACGCGATAAAACGCGTCTCTACGGGGTATCCGAACGCGTGACGAGGTAAGCAGACACCCAGATAGTGGAGCCATGGTCGGGTTAGGCGATAGCCGTAACCCGACACATTCGCGTAAAATGTCGGTTACGCTATCGCTAACCCGACGGGACTGGAGTTTGAAAACCAGAAGAATGTTGACCGTTTTTGCTTTTCTTCGTGTTTTCGTGGTTAATGCTTTGGAATTGTGTGTACTTAGTGATCAAATCACTGGCTATGTAATTTTTCCTGCAACCATACTTTAATAAGCGACTGGTAAGGTACATCGCGGGAATTTGCAGCGGCTTTGATCGAATCCAGCAGGTGTTGGGGCAAGCGCAATGAAATAGTTTTGGTACCGGGTTTTAAATTGGGCAGCACTACTTGCTGTGCTTTCGTCCAATCCAGATAATCTGTGGAGTCTTGTTGCTCCCAAAATGCACGTTCTTCGGTTTCATTGGCAAAATTTGGTATGGCTTTAAGTGGTTTGTTCATAAATTTTACGCTCCTTTCTGTGCATGTCTCTGGCTGAGATGACGCGTATACTTTCGCCATCCTGTCGCAGGGTGAAGGTAATATGCAATGACCGATCTTCGTTGGTCTTGCCCAGCGCATGAAAGCGCACTTCGCCTTGACTATGTTTAGTATCGTCAATTACAAGCAATGGTTCATTGAAAAAAACCTGCTCGGCTTCAGCCATTGAAACGCCATGCTTGTCGTTCTTGCGTGCATTGCCTTCATCCCAATCAAACGCTGTAATTTTAGTAAAATTAATCATAGGAGCCACTTGCAAAATTACCGACTGGAAAATGCGCAAGTTAATATAGACTCCCAAAAAGCCATTTTTTGAAATGGGTAGCGCGAGAAACGCTATTTTTGGCTCTCTACCCGGTTATTCC
>CAIUYS010000325.1 GCA_903903365.1 uncultured Methylococcaceae bacterium | reverse complement strand
GAATAGCTCATGAACACTGATGATATTGCCAACGTAAAAAACTATCTGCTTAACCTACAAGATCAAATTTGTGCAGCATTAGAAGGCGAAGAACCGACCGCACGTTTTATTGAAGATTTATGGGAGCGACCTGAAGGTGGCGGCGGTAGAAGCCGCGTATTATCTAATGGTGATATTTTCGAGCAAGGTGGTGTTAATTTTTCTTTTGTTTCTGGTCTCAGTTTGCCAGCTTCAGCAACCGCTAAACGTCCCGAACTTGCCAACCGCCAATTTCACGCGATGGGCGTATCGCTGGTGATTCATCCTAAAAATCCTTATGTGCCAACATCACATGCTAACGTTCGCTTTTTAATTGCAGAAAAAGCCGGAGCGCCCACTATTTGGTGGTTTGGTGGCGGTTTTGATCTGACACCATTTTACCCGTTTAGAGAAGATGTTAAGCAATGGCATCAAACTGCTCACGCCGCTTGCCAACCGTTTGGCGATGATATTTATCCCACTTATAAGCAATGGTGCGATGAGTATTTTTATCTGCCGCATCGTAATGAAACGCGCGGCGTTGGCGGCTTATTTTTTGATGACTTAAACGAATGGCCGTTTGAGCAGTGTTTTAGCTTTATGCAAAGCGTGGGCAATCATTATATAGATGCTTATCTGCCGATTATACAAAAACGCAAGAACACGCCTTATGGCGAAAGGGAGCGAGATTTTCAGTTGTATCGCCGTGGCCGCTATGTTGAATTTAACCTGGTTTATGATCGCGGTACCTTGTTTGGCTTGCAATCCGGTGGCCGTACCGAATCGATTTTAATGTCCATGCCGCCGGTAGCGCACTGGAAATATAACTGGCAGGCTGAGCCAGGTAGTCCGGAAGCCCTGCTTTATGAGGATTATTTAAAGCCGCAAGATTGGCTGGGTGGCTGATTTTGAGATGATGATATAAACAAGGGCAATATTAGGTTACGTCAGAATAGCTGCTCTTCAAATTGCAGGCAAGCAAACTGATGTAACATTTTTTAGCTGAGTAAATCTTTGTTTATCTGAGTCTAAACAAATTTTTCACGGATCAATGAACTTTCCGGTTAGTCAATTACGCTTGCCTGGGATTAACTTGAAACCTATAATCGAACATTTTTTTAATGGCCGGTAAGTTTGCGGTCTGTTTTCTCTGAATTATAAATAGATACAATGACTAGTCACATTATGCCAACTTATGGGCGCTTACCCGTTATCTTTGAACGGGGCGAGGGTGCCTGGTTGTTTGATCAAAACAATAATCCTTACCTGGACGCGCTCTCCGGCATTGCCGTGTGCAGTTTGGGACACGCTCATCCTGCCGTGCATCAAGCCATATGCAAGCAAAGTGAAAAACTGCTGCATACCTCAAATCTTTATGGCATTGCCGTTCAGGAACAACTGGCTGACCGGTTAACAGAGAAAAGCGGCATGGATAACGTGTTTTTTTGCAATTCAGGCGCCGAAGCCAACGAAGCGGCGATTAAATTGGCGCGTAAATACGGTCATGAGCAAGGCATAGAAAATCCGGCGATTATTGTCATGGAAAAAAGTTTCCATGGCCGCACCCTGGCAACCTTGAGCGCCACCGGCAACGCAAAAATTCAACAGGGTTTTGCACCGTTGGTTGAAGGCTTTGTGCGTGTTCCTTACAACGACATTGAGGCCATCGAACAAGCTCTTGAACAGCATAAGAATATTGTCGCCATTTTGCTTGAACCCATACAGGGTGAGGGTGGCATCAATATCCCCGCTGATGATTATCTGAACAAGATACGCAGTTTGTGTGATCAGCATCATGTGTTGATGATGCTTGATGAAATTCAGACGGGCATAGGCCGTACCGGCAAGTTTCTGGCTTATCAGCATAACGGCATCATTCCCGATGTGTGTACTTTGGCCAAAGCCTTGGGTAATGGCGTGCCGATTGGAGCCTGTCTGGCCCGTGGCAAAGCGGCCAAAGTGTTGACTGCCGGAAATCATGGCTCCACTTTTGGCGGCAATCCTTTGGCGTGCAGTGCTGCTTTAGCGGTATTGGCAACACTGGACGCTGAAAACCTGCTTGAGCAGGCTACTCAAAAAGGCGACGCCATCTGTTCTGCGTTTAAGCAACAACTTCAGCATAACGAACATGTTGTTGATATCCGTCATAAAGGACTGATGATCGGCATCGAACTTGATCGGCCCTGTGCTGACCTGGTT
>CAIUYS010000324.1 GCA_903903365.1 uncultured Methylococcaceae bacterium | reverse complement strand
GTATCAATTTTAATACCGAATAAATTGTAGGGGCCTTTGCGCCAGGGATGCAGTGTTTTTAGTTGCTGTTCAAGTGCCAGCAGATCGGCTTCAGGCAAGTCAGTTGACAGGCCTATTTGCACGTCATCAGCATCCAGTAACCGGTGTGCTGTGGTTAATGGTGGCAGGTTCTCGATTGCGTTCTGCCATTGCGACAGTGTGCCGTGCTTGGCTGTAGCAAACGCACTGGCAAGTTGACCGGGTAATAGTTCGACCCAGGTATCGGCTTTTGCATCAAGTAAGGTGTTATATAATGGTTGATAATCAATCATTTAAAATGGATAGTTGGCAGGATTGGGTCAGTGAGCGGTTTTGGCGTAACGACTGGCGGGAATGTGTAAGGTTAGTTGTGTCAAAAAACAACACACCTTGTTACAGATTCACAGCGTATAAATAAATTTATGCTGTGAATCTGTAGCGGTTTATTCTTGCGAGCTAACTTAACTTGCGGTAAATTTTATGAGTTTTTTGCCGCGAGTGCTTCGGTATTACGTTTTGCCAAACTATCGATAACGGCGCTTAATGAGCCTTTGGTTTGAACTTCGCTGGTAAACGTCGTGCGGTAGTTAGTGACCAAGCTGACACCTTCAATCATAATGTCATAGGCTTTCCAGGTACCGTTACTCAGCAACATGCGGTAATTCACGGCAACAGGCTGAAGGCCCGGTTGTAATACTTCTGTTTTTACAATAACTTTGGTTGCGTCAGCTTCCATTTCAATGGGCAAATAACGAATCGACCAGTCTTTAAACTCGACAAAGGCACGTGAATAAGTTCTTACCAGTAGCGTTTGAAACTCTTTCTTAAAGCGCTCCCGTTCGTCTGGTGTCGCGTCTTTCCAAAGTTTTCCCAAGACTAATGCGGAAATTTTGTCAAAATCAGTGCTCGGCAAAATAGCTTCATTAACAAACCGGGTAACCTTTGTAAAATCCTTGATAAAGGATTTATCCTGCATTTTTTGTTGTAATTTTGTCGAAGCAAGCTCAATGGCTTGTTGCGGCGGTGACAAGTCAGCAGCCATTAGAACCGTAATGGGTGATAGCGCCATCAATACTGCAAAAAAACCAAATAATGTGTAGCGTTTAATGATCATAAAACCCTCTAAATTCAAGCCAGTGGTGTGTAGTTGTCATATTTTTCAAATATCAGTAAGACTATTCCCTGATACAATAATCGTTAATCGTAAAGGCTGAGTGACTCAGGCCCGAGTTTCTGATTTTTCCTAAACCCATTAATATGGATAAGATGACATATAATAACATCAATTTTCCTCACACACGCATGAGAAGAATGCGCTATCACGATTTTTCGCGGCGTTTAATGCGTGAAAATAATTTGACTGTTGATGATTTGATTTACCCTGTTTTTGTGATGGAAGGTACCCACCAAAAAGAACCCATTTCATCCATGCCAGGCGTAAACCGGATTTCCCTAGATGTACTGCTTGCAGAAGCCGAAGAAATCCATAAGCTGGGTATTCCTGCCATCGCACTTTTTCCGGTAACGCCTGCCCATCAAAAATCAGATAATGCGGCTGAAGCTTATAATCCGGACGGCTTGGCTCAGCGGAGTGTGAGAGCGCTAAAAAAAGCCTTTCCCGAATTAGGTATTATTACCGATGTGGCTCTGGATCCTTTTACCTCGCACGGACAGGATGGGCTAATTGATCAAAATGGCTATGTCCTTAATGATGAAACCATTGAGGTGTTGGTTAAACAAGCCTTGTCACATGCTGAAGCGGGAGCGGATATTGTGGCACCTTCGGACATGATGGACGGCCGTATTGGTGCAATAAGAGTCGCTCTGGAGGCGCAAAACTACACCAACACCTTAATACTCGCCTATTCCGCCAAATATGCCTCCAGTTTCTATGGTCCGTTTAGAGACGCCGTGGGCTCTGCCGGAAACTTGGGAAAAAGCAATAAATACAGTTATCAAATGGATCCTGCCAATTCGGATGAGGCCCTGCGCGAGATTCAACTGGATTTACAGGAAGGCGCGGATATGGTGATGGTTAAGCCTGGAATGCCTTATCTGGATATTATTCGTCGGGTAAAAGAACAATACGGCGTCCCCACGTTTGCTTATCAAGTTAGCGGCGAATACGCCATGATTAAAGCTGCCGCGCAGAATGGCTGGCTGGATGAGAAACAGGTTGTTTTAGAATCCTTGCTGGCGTTTAAGCGAGCTGGCAGCGATGCCATTTTGACCTATTACGCCAAGTCTGTTGCTCAGTGGTTGCAAGAATGACATTGCCAGATCACTACGCGGTCTTTGGTGACCCTATTAAACACAGTAAATCACCACGGATTCATAAAATTTTTGCCGAACAAACCGGACAAACGCTGGAATATAAGGCGCAAGAAGTGCCGGCCGAGCAATTTTCTGAGGCCGTGGCCGCATTTTTTGCCAATGGCGGCAAGGGTTTAAATTGCACCATTCCATTGAAAGAGCTTGCCTGGGCTTATGCGGATGTTAAAACAGAACGCGCCGGTATGGCAAAAGCGGTTAATACGCTGGCGTTACAGCCAGATGGTTCCCTGCTTGGCGATAACACCGATGGCATTGGCTTGGTAACCGATTTAATGAGTAATCATGGCGTTACTTTGGCAGGAAGCAGAATCTTGATTTTGGGCGCCGGAGGCGCAAGCAGAGGCATCATAGCGCCATTGCTTGAGCAATCCGTGCAAGCAATCGTTATCGCTAATCGTACCCTTGATAAAGCCATCAATCTGGCGGCAGAATTTCAACATCAAGGTGTCGTTACGGGTTGCGGCTTTAGTGATTTAAAAAACCAGTCATTCGATTTAATCATAAACGCCACGTCAACCAGTTTAAGCGGCCAATTGCCGCCCTTGCCCGAAGCGATACTCGCAAAAAACGGTGTGTGTTATGACTTGGCGTATAGCAATGAGCCGACTGTTTTTGTTAAATGGGGGCAAGAAAACCAGGCGCTAAAAAGCCTTGATGGTTTGGGTATGCTGGTAGAGCAAGCGGCTGAAGCTTTTTTTATCTGGCGAGGCATTCGCCCAAAAACCCGACCGGTTATTGAGCTACTTAGCGCAGAGCGAAAGCTGTAAAAAAGCGATTTGCCCACGAAAAGCCCGAAA
Source organism: uncultured Methylococcaceae bacterium (assembly GCA_903903365.1). Classification (GTDB taxonomy): domain Bacteria; phylum Pseudomonadota; class Gammaproteobacteria; order Methylococcales; family Methylomonadaceae; genus Methylobacter_C. The sequence goes on along the minus strand of CAIUYS010000324.1, from coordinate 3,173 downwards.
GACACGAAAAAAGGGCATCCTTCATAGAAGCCTAAAAGTAGTTGACACTTTTTTATCATAAAAAATGCCGTTAAGTTAAGCAGTCAACTGGAGTAAAACCGCTTTAGCTGTTGTGCAGGCAATAGCTGAAGCGATTGCACTCCAGTTTTTTAAACAATTTGCGCTTAACTTAACGATATTGGGATGGTATCCGTTAGGCATCGAAATTATTTATCTGAAAATCTATATGCACGATCCCAAGTGTCTCTTTAAATCTTTTCGTGTCTTTCGGGGACAACAGCTTTTAAATGGATTCTTTTCCCTGTTTTAAATACTCATTTTTCAACTGCACATAATGTTGTGCTGAATATTCCAAAAACTCTTTTTCGGATTCTTTTAACGGTCTTATCTGTTTGGCAGGCGAACCTACATATAAAAAACCGCTTTCAAGTCTTTTTCCGGGTGCCACCAAAGAACCTGCCCCCAGCATGACATAATCTTCGAGAACCGCGTCATCCATGATAATTGCGCCAATGCCAATCAGACAATAATCACCTACGGTGCAGGCATGCACCACGGCTTTATGTCCAATGGTTACGCCCTTGCCTATGGTTAAGGAATGGCCTTGTGTAGAAAACGGGCCGGCATGAGATACATGCAGTACAGAGCCATCTTGAACATTGGTGCCGTCACCAATTTTTATACTTTCGACATCGCCTCTAATAACGGTGGCAGGCCATATCGATACGTCATTGCCTAGCGTCACATCACCAATGACGACAGCGCTGTCATCAATATAAACGGACTCGCCAATGACAGGTTGCTTCTCGTTAAATTTTCTAATTGACACAAGACTTCCTTTATTTTAAAACAAACATGAAAATAAATGGGATATTGACATAAAATCACTTTTTGGGGATAGTTAAATTAATGTTAGGCGCTTGGCAATGTTAAAAACGACAAATCACTCTGATTTTAAAGGTACAGCATGACGGTCATACAAGGAAACGGCTTTGTTGCCGAGATAATTCGTTCTTCCAAAAGAAAAACCTCAGCCATAAAAATACAAAAAGGCAAAGTATTTGTTATAGTTCCCGAGCGTTTAAGCCGTGCAGTGATTGAATCTTTAGTGACTGAAAAGACCCGCTGGATAAAAGAAAAATTGGCTATCCAGAAAGAAATTATTGCCATTAAACCGAAAGAATTTATTTCGGGTGAAGCCTTTTCTTGTCTGGATAAAAGTCACCCGTTAAAAATTGAATCAGGTCTTTATCCGGCCATTAAACTCCATCAAGATGAATTGGTGGTTTCAGTCAGGGATAAGGCCGCAGACAACGCCCAGGCTATCAAGCAATTACTAATTAAATGGTTTAAGCAGCAAGCTGAATCAGCATTGAGAGACAAGACCGAGCATTATTCCAGAATGATTGGCGTTAATGCTTCATCCGTTACCATAAAATCATTTAAAGCAAGATGGGGAAGTTGCAGCGTTACGGCAGGCATTCAATATAACTGGAAAATTATTATCGCGCCTGACCGCATAGTTAATTATGTGGTCATTCACGAGTTATGTCATATCTTGCATCACAACCATTCGCCTGCTTTCTGGAAAGCCGTTGAAAGGTATTGTCATGATTATCGCGACTGTGGTGCGTGGTTAAAAAGCAATGGCGCCCGTTTGGATATTTAAAATACTCAGGCCTTACCGTTTGGGCTAAAAGATGTCAGCGCGATGATCAGAAAAATGATCAGCAGTATCGGCCAGAAAAAAGGCACGACAATGGCTACCCCCAGTAATGCAACAAAGGCGGCCGCCATAAACAGGAATACGCCGACACCTAAAAACAACAAGACTATCAGCACCCCCGTGATGAGCATAATCACTAAAAATGACGGAATAGCGGCAAGATGAATCAACGAATTGGCAACCGGTGCGCCGTTCATTATGATGCTAAATTGGCCAACCTCAGGATGAAATAAATAGCTAAAAATCGCAATCACCAGTCCCACTATCAGTACTTTTGTTATTAGTTTGGTTTTACCTGGGTGTTCCATAAATCACCTCACATAGATTGAGTGTTGGTTAAAAAAGTTGGCTACCAAGTTAAGATAGGACAGTGGGTGCGCATCGCGCACCTAAAACCGCATTCACTAAACGGCTTTATTTGCACCACAATCACTTATTTTTTTCTACCTTTAGCCTATTGGGTTTCTTTCTCTGGCATGGTTGTGATGCGCGATTCGCACCCTACCGGGCTTTTATTTGTGTAGATACTTATTGATATAGGAAACGGTTTTGGCTGCCATTTGCTTATTGCTTATTGCTTATTGCTTATTGCTTATTGCTTATTGCGTGCCGGCAAGGTGAAATAAAAAGTAGTGCCTTTCCCTGGTTGGCTATTAAAATGCAAATAGCCTTCATGGGCTTCGATGAGTGAGCTGCTGATGGAAAGTCCCATACCCATGCCGTCTGACTTGGTGGTGAAAAAAGGCATTAATATTTTTTCTTGCTGGTCTTCATCAATTCCCTGTCCATTGTCCTTTATTCTGACTTGTATGCTATTGTTGGAAGTCAATTCACTCTGGATGCTTAAGCGGCGATCCTGGTTTTCAGGAGAGTTTTGCAAGGCATCAATACTATTTCTGATCAGGTTTATGAGAACCTGTTCAATTTGTACCTGATCGACATTGACAGGCGGCAGTTGCTCTTCCAGTTCGAAACTTAGCGTTATGTTATGTTCTTTAACCTCATCAACACACAGGCCGGCCGCGTTATTAATCAAGGTATTAATGTCAGCGATTGAACGTTGTGTGGCATGGGTTTTAACAAATTCCCTCATACGATGAATTATCCGACCCGCTCTTAACGCTTGTTGCTGGGTTTTATGCAAAATTTCCGAGAGCTTTTCCAAATCAGGCTTTTCAGCTTTAATAAGGTTTAAACTGACTTGCGTATAGGTGGTGACAGCCGTCAGGGGTTGGTTAACTTCATGGGCAATGCCTGAAGCCATTTCACCCATCAGTCCCAGACGGGTGACATGGGAGAGTTGGTTTAGATGTTCCTTGTCTTGTTGTTCCTGATGTTTGCGTAAACTCACATCTCGGACAATAGTCGTAAAATAGTGCGTATTGTCGATTGAATACTCCGCTATGGACAGATCCAGCGGCACCACTGAGCCATTTTTATGAAGACC
>CAIUYS010000323.1 GCA_903903365.1 uncultured Methylococcaceae bacterium | reverse complement strand
TGGCCCCGGCATTCCTGAAGATCAGCAACAAAAAATATTAATGCCTTTTTACACTACCAAGGACGAAGGTATGGGGATGGGGCTATCTATCAGTAGTTCCATTGTCGAAGCGCATGAGGGTCATTTACATTTTAATAGCCAAGCCGGAAAGGGCACTACCTTTTATTTTACCTTGCCAATAAAATAAATGATTATGTGGAAGGAAGGCGCTTTTTTAAGCAGATGCTCTTTAGCGATATTTGAATAGGATCATTGTAAACAAGCAGTGTCGGTCGGGTTGGCGATAGCTTAACTTGTTAAGTCGAAGTGTCTGTGTAGTTACGGCTAGGTAGATTATCATTGTTTTTTTTAAGAAAAATGTCAATTACTTTTGGGCGTCTATGGAGGATAAAATAAAATGTAACTGGGCTCAGTCAGGGCCACTTCAAGCGCATTATCATGATGTTGAATGGGGCGTGCCTGTTCATGATGATCGGCTTTTATTTGAACTGCTTACACTCGAAGGCGCTCAGGCCGGTTTAAGTTGGATCACTATCTTAAAAAAACGCGAAGAATACAGAAAAGTCTTCAACAATTTTGAAGCAGGTATCATCGCAACTTATGACGATAACAAAATCAACTCGCTGTTGGCTAATCCAGGTATTGTAAGAAATAAACTAAAAGTAAATTCCGTTATCAGTAATGCCAAAGCCTTTTTGACGGTTCAAGAAGGCTTTGGCAGTTTTGACGAGTATATTTGGCTGTTTGTAGATGGTCGGCCTTTTCATAATGCCTTTAAGACGGCGGCTGACATTCCGGTTTCTACCCGTGTCTCTGAAATAATGAGTAAAGATCTAAAAAAACGTGGTTTTAAATTTGTCGGCGGTACCATTTGTTATGCGTTTATGCAGGCGACAGGCATGGTAAATGACCACACAACCGATTGTTTTAGGTATGCTGAAATTAAAAGAAAGTATTCATAAATAATGTTACCCGTTATTTATATGCTCTCAATCTACATGAGGTTTTTTAAGCTAATTTGGTATTGGAAGCGGCTAAGGGTTGCGTAACTAAAATCTGTTGGTATAATGGTCAGCTCTTGAAGTTACCTAAACTTCAGGCGCGTAGCTCAGTTGGTTAGAGCACCACCTTGACATGGTGGGGGTCGTTGGTTCGAGTCCAATCGCGCCTACCAGACATTAAAGCACTGCAATAGCGGTGCTTTTTTTATTGTAGCAACTAAAGAAATTATAAAGATGCCCGTAATTACACTTCCTGATGGTTCTAGTCGTGAGTTTGACCACGCTGTTACAGTGATGGACGTTGCTAAATCCATAGGATCAGGATTAGCTAAGGCAACTTTGGCAGGACGGGTTAATGAGGTTCTGGTTGATGCCAGTACTCTAATTGATCAAGATGCTACCTTACAAATTATAACCGCAAAAGATGAAGCCGGTGTTGACGTCATTCGTCATTCAACCGCACATCTATTGGCGCAGGCTGTTAAACAGTTATTTCCCGATGCACAAGTGACTATTGGTCCGGTTATCGAAAATGGCTTTTTTTATGATTTTGCCTACCAAAGACCGTTTACACCGGAAGATCTGACGGCGATTGAGGCAAAAATGCAGCAGTTGGTCGCTGAAGATCATGCGATTAGCCGTACCGTATTAAGTAGGGATGAAGCGGTAAAGTTTTTCAAGGAACAGGGCGAAAGTTATAAGGCAGAGCTTATCGAATCCATACCGGCGGATCAGGATTTATCCCTTTATCAGCAAGGTGGATTTACTGATCTTTGTCGTGGTCCTCATGTGCCCAGTACCGGCAAATTAAGCAGCTTTAAATTGATGAAAATTGCCGGCGCTTATTGGCGTGGCAACTCTGACAATGAAATGTTGCAACGTATATACGGAACGGCATGGGCCGATAAAAAAGAATTACAAGCTTACTTGCATCGTTTGGAAGAAGCTGAAAAGCGTGATCACCGTAAGCTGGCCAAGACACTGGATTTTTTTCATACCCAGGAAGAAGCGCCGGGTATGGTATTTTGGCACGAGAAAGGCTGGGTTATTTATCAACAAATCGAACAGTTTATCCGTGAAAAGTTACGTGTAAATGGTTACGCTGAAGTTAAAACGCCACAACTGGTAGATAAATCACTTTGGGAAAAATCAGGTCATTGGGATAAATTTGGTGCCATGATTTTTACCACGCATTCAGAAAATCGTGATTACGCGATTAAGCCAATGAATTGCCCCTGCCATGTTCAAATTTACAATCAGGGCATTAAAAGTTATCGCGATTTGCCAATTCGCATCGCAGAATTTGGTTCTTGTCACCGTAACGAGCCATCAGGTACGCTACATGGCTTGATGAGAGTCAGAAATTTTGTACAGGATGATGCGCATATCTTTTGTACGGAAAGTCAAATTCAGGATGAAGTATCGACTTTTATTGATATGCTGTTCTCGGTTTATAAAGACTTTGGCTTTGAAGAGGTCATTATGAAATTATCAACACGTCCTGAAAACAGGGTAGGTGATGATGCGGTCTGGGACAAAGCCGAGAATGCACTGGAATTAGCGCTTAATAACAAAGGCTTAAAATGGGATTTAC
>CAIUYS010000322.1 GCA_903903365.1 uncultured Methylococcaceae bacterium | reverse complement strand
CATCGAGAGATTTCTTAAATGCCATTCCTGCGTTTTAACGCGAAAATGTCGACCACTAAAAGCATGTGCCTGACCTATAGACTTTCAGAAATTAAATTTCCATTTTCCCACGCTACAACTCCTTAAAAATCACAATATAAATACAAGGCTCAACACGTTGAAATCAATATCCCACAAAACACAAAGCCCTGAAAGGGCATAATACATCAGCATAGGGTGTAGCCCTATGAAATCAGGATATCCAAAAACCACAAGCCCTGCAAGGGCGAAATCAAATAGTTTATCGTCATTAAAGTATTACGCCCTTGCAGGGCTTTATCATTGTTATTTTTGATTTCGATGGGCGTTGCCCATCGCTAACAGATTACACCCCTTCGGGACTTTTTAATGCGCTATAGTTTTTCAGATAAAAAATTACTCAGTCGACAGATAACATACCTTTAAGGCATGTTATCTGTATCAGCTTAGAGTTATGCGAATTTTAAATTTAATTTCTGGAATACTCCTATACCAGCGTCATTTCAACCAGCTTGACCCAATAAGCCGCACCCACCGACAATATGTCATCGTTAAAATCGTAATGCGGATTATGCAGTAAACAGCTGTTTTCAGAAGAACCGTTACCTATCCAGATATAACAGCCCGGTTTTTCTTGCAGCATAAAAGCAAAATCTTCTGAACCCATGCTGGGTGTCGGCTGTTGATCAACACACTCCTCACCGACTACAGCACTGGCCGCTTTTAACGCGATGGCTGTTTCCGCATCGGTATTAAAAGTGACCGGATAACCCGCATTTTCGGGGTTAAAGCGGATCTCTGCGCTAACATCAAAACCTGCGCAAATGCCCTTAACCAAGTGCGTGATTTTATCGGCAATCAGTGTTTTGACCGTCGCGCTAAAACATCTAAACGTCCCTCTTAACAACACGGATTCCGGCAGGGCATTCCAGGTATTTCCGGCATGAATCTGGGTGATGCTGACTACCGCAGAATCAGCCGGATTTACGGTTCTGCTGACGATGGTTTGCAGGGCAGTAATCAGCTGAGCCGCCGCAACAATGGCGTCATTGCCCAAATGCGGCATCGCCGCATGGGTTGCCTGCCCGGTAAGGGTGATTTCAAAACAATCAAACGAGGCCATCATGGCACCTGCTTTAACGGCAAAATGACCTGTCGGAATATCCGGAAAATTGTGCATACCAAAAACGCAATCTGCCGGAAATTGTTCAAATAACCCGTCTTCAATCATTTGTTTGGCACCCGCACGACCTTCTTCAGCAGGCTGAAAAATAAAATAAACGGTTCCGTTAAAGTTGCGGTGTTCAGATAAATACTTGGCTGCACCCAACAACATCGCCGAATGACCGTCATGACCACAAGCGTGCATTTTGCCATCATGGCATGACTTATAAGAAAAAGTGTTTTGTTCCTGTATGAACAAAGCATCCATATCGGCACGCAAGGCTATTTTTTGATCACTGTTTCCGGCTGAAAGCGTGGCAACAACGCCGGTTTTACCTAATCCCTGATGGACATCTAGTCCAAAACCGGTCAGTTTATCCGCGATAAACTGTGCCGTTTGGGTTTCTTCAAAAGCGGTTTCAGGAAATTGATGCAAATGTTGCCGCCAGTGGCGCATGTCAGCGTGTAGTTGTTGTAACTCGTTGGTTAGGGTCATGGCAAAACCGGTTTGAATTCAAATAAACGCTCATGATACAACCAAAGTACTGGTGTTTGATAAAGCTGATGATTTTTAACTTACGGTAACTTCATCATCCCGGCAAGGAACCACTACAATCTGGGCAAAGCCGCCGCCAGGTGTACGAAAATTGGTGGTTTGTCCCTGGTATAAACGAGCGCTTATTAATTGCGTTTGGCCTTTATAAACGTAATGACGCAGATCAAGTTTAAAATTCACGATTTTATTGTCTACTTCCAATTGCCGCTCGCTGGGTTGCACAAGGGTTTGTGCCACATAGTCACCCGCCAAAATTTCACCGAACACCCGCTTGGTTAGTTTGTCGCCACGGTAGGCGGCTTTGCTGCCATAACCTTTGGCGGGTTTAAAAAATAGATGCTTGCGGCCTGCCCATAAAGTATCGGCATCGTCAGGATTTACAGAGACAGTATGGGCAATGCCGGCAAGCAGTATGGCTCTGGTTTTTGCATCAACTCCGATATCTATTAAGGCGGCTTCGTCAGTCAGTAATGTCAGGTTTCTTTTATCGGCGTAAAGTGCGTGGGCTCGTGGATGCGGGGTAATCACAACCGATTCTGCCAGGTAGGCGTCCAGTAAAGCTTTATGCGCCAACGCTTCCAAGCCAAAATCTGTCAGCCGATTGTAGACCAGATCGATACGTTGATTTTCGTGCCAAAGTGCCTGGTCTTTATAAACAAGTGCTGATGGGTCACAAATTACTGCATTGATGTTGTTTTGTTCAAAGAGTTTTTTAAACAAAAGAAACTCCGGCAGCATATATTGGCTTTGTGGATTTTCATCAACGATAGCGATTGAACGTAAAGGCTGTCGACGGTGTTCAGCTTGCCATTCTTGCAGAAACATCTCAACAAATGCCTGTTCCGGGTGAGTGGTAATAGTTGTCTTAATGATGCTTGAGGGTAATTCTTTCTCTGTCAGATCACAACAGACTTTTTGGGTAGCTAACACGATGGCGTTAATTAAGGCACCGCCAGCATTGGTGTTTATTTCAATCAATTGCGGGCCGTCATCGCTCAAATGAAAGTCATAACCAAAAAAAACGCCGTGCGCCTTGGGAATATATTTTGCCGTGTCAGGAGCGTAGGCAAGGACACATTCCTGATAAGCGGGTAAAGCGATAACGCTTTCTATGGCAGCGATGATGCGGTGTTGTTTTTGTAGGCAAGTATCGGTGACAAATACGGCTGATTCTGCAAAGAGGTGAGGGCGGTCTTCAACGATCATTTGATACAAATTAATATCGTCTTGCCGTTGTTTTAATTCTGCATGCATGGCTTCCCGATTGAGCGAGATACAGCGACATTGGCTATTAAGTTGTTTGGCTCGTTGTTCGCATGGTTGATCAGCGGTTATTGATGATAAACCTGAATTAGAAGAGAGAGTCATTATAGTTTCATGTATTACGGGTAAAATGGATTGGCTTTATAGATGATAGTCAGGTGGGTAATAATAGAGCAAACTGCAACTTATACCCATTACTTATTTTGCAGAGCCAAATTAGAATCAGCAGATACTATTTAATAGGTGATATGACGCATTATTTTATTAAACTGTGTTATATAACACAGTTTAATAAAACTGCGTGAAGATTTTTTATTCAAAGTTTAATAAAATCAAGTAGTTAATGTTCTGGCATTAATTGTGCTTTTAATTATGTATATTTTGTTAATTAATTGTATTGCAGGGGTAAATAATGAATCAGCAATTAGCACACACAGACGTTAAAAAAACCAATAATGGCGCTTTGTTATTAGGAACAGGTTTAGTGGTTGCATCCATGATTTTAGTTCCGGCTTTGGCAGTTAGGTTGGGTTTGGGGGCTAGTTTAACGGGCGCCTTAAGAATTGCCCTGATGAAGGCCTCAAATCGTGCGGTCTCTAGTAATACGGATGTTTCTAAAGCCGCCTAAGTTAAAAGCATGAACAATTTTTGTACATGAAGCCCCGCTGGCAGTAGCCATAAACTCTTCGGCCAAGCTTGAGTTAATGAGCCACTCTGTTTTTACTGGCTGGCTCATTTTATCGAGCTATCCCGTGTTATTAAATCCCGGCTTAAACTGATGCCATAAAGTCATTCTTTACCTGCTTTGCTTATGGGATCGATTATTGTCGGCCAGCAAGAAATTTCTGGTTGTTGTAGTCCAGTTAATAATTTGCTAGTATGCATGCCAGCTTAAAATATATAGTTTGTTATAATGACTGATACTAAAAAAGTGTGTGATCTTTGCGGGTTGCCTGTCGAAGTACCTGGTTTTACACTTAAAACTCAAGACGGTGATAAAGCGTTTTGTTGCGAAGGTTGCAAGGGTATTTATCAATTGTTAAATGAAGATCAGCTTCTGCCTGAATCGAATCAGGATTAATGTCCTCCTATTTTCAACACGTAAGGGAAAATTTAAAATGAAGCACGCACAAAATGCAGCAAGTTCGGTTGCCAAAGAAGTTGTTAAGGGGTCAATTGTTTCATCTACAGTACATACGGGGAGTAGACTGATGAGTAATGTTGCTAAACATCCGGTTCTGGTTTTTGGTTTAGGTCTGGTAGCAGGTTATCTGGTCTATAAATACAGAAAAGAAATAGTTTCCAGTACCACAAAAGTCGTGGATGCCGGTAAAGATTTTGTATTACAACAAAAAGAAAATCTTGAAGATATTGTCGCTGAAAGCAAAGAATAGCCAATAGATTCTTTATTAAAGTTGGCTTGTTCTGTATAGAATTAAGTGGCTTCATTAACGGGTGCTTTTCCTGTCTGCATAGAGTCAGGGCACCCGTTTTGTTTTTTCAGGGGCTTATTGAGTTATGTCTATCCAAAAAGAATTTGTGCTGCGTTATAACGTGGACGGGCATATCCGGTTTGAAATACCTGCCCGGATTTGTAATGTTGATGTCGCCAAAGCGGTAACGGATGGTATTTCTGGAATAGACGGTGTATACCGCGTTAATCTTTATCGCAATCAGCAGAAATTGTCTATCCGTTTCAATGAAGCTGTTTGTGATTTCAAATCACTGGCTCGGCAATTATTTGATTTACTGACTGAGCTGGACATAAAAGGTGCCTTAAAGCCAACGCCGGTTTCAACATCAAACCGTTGGAAAGAAAAGGCTAAAGCCGGATTAGATGATTTTAGAGTAACCCGGTGGGCCAAGGAAAAATTTGGCGCTGCAAAAGAGACTGTTCAGGCTGCCAAAGTTATAACCCGACTGGGTATGAAAAAGCCGAGCGCTTTCATGGACGATCCGGAAAAAGCCGTCATTTCTTTTTTGAATGACATTCTGGTGCTTTTTCTTATAAAACTGCACTGGAACGATATTACCCAAAATTGGCTGATCAAACCACTCAAGTATCGTTATGAATGGATGGCCCTGTTTTATCTATTCTTTTTGCTGGTTCGGTCACGTAAACAAAAATAGATAGGGGGACGCAAGGTGAAAGACCAAAGGAGAAGGGCGGCTATGTTCGATATAGCCTTTAACCCCTCGACTTTAGTCTTTTACCTACCCATTCTCACTTTATCTGATGTTACCCCAGGTACTTTCATTCGTTACACCCTCCTGCATATTTCCTAATATTTGCGCTATGGATACACAAGCTGATACACCGAAAAATTTTCAACTGGTTCATCAATTAAATAGGCGTATCAGAATACTGT
>CAIUYS010000321.1 GCA_903903365.1 uncultured Methylococcaceae bacterium | reverse complement strand
TAGATTTTCAGATAAATAATTTCGATGCTAACGGATACCATCCCTTTAAGGGATGGTATCCGTGTGAACTAAATCTTCATGTAATGGAAGTTTAATTTCTGAAAGACTATAGAGCCAAAAAACTTCGTGTTCTTCGTGTTCTTCGTGGTGAAATGCTTTTAAAGCTTTAGTAGCTCACCCGAATACCAATTTCTGCACTGCGCCCAGGATCGGGTGAAAAATTACGCAAATAAGAGGTTGAGTTGCGTATATTTTCATTGAGCATGTTTTTGCCTGCGGCAAACAACATTACTTGGGACTCATGAAAGCTTGCCACCTGATATTGTGCGCCCAAATTTAACAACAAGTAACCCGGTGTGTTGGATTGATTGTCGCCGGCATAAGTCTGCGCTTCGCCTCGCGTCAACCTTACGTCCGTTGACCAGTCGTTTTTCTCGTAACTCAATTGCAAACCATAGCGCAACGGCGGCATACGCGGAACATTGCCCCCTTGATCAAAAGTGCCACGGGTATAGTCGCCAAATAAAGTCAAATCCACTGCGCCATAACGGTTTTGCATTAACGGAAATATCGTCTTGGCTTCAAAGCCCTTAAAAATGGCATTGGCCTGGGCGCTTTGCAATATAGGCAAACAAGTATCGCCTGCCGGGCAAGAAGGTTCAAACTGCTCCATACTTTCGTTAAACACATCACTGGCTTGTTGCTGATAAATATAATCATTAACCCAATTATGGAAAAGATTAACCTCGGAGGTCATCCAATCGGTATTAAATTTATAACCCAAATCCAGATTATAAGAAATTTCCTTGCGCAGGTTTGCATCGCCTTTTTCATAGCTCATGGTGGCCTCATGAAAACCATTAGAAAACAATTCCTGTATTTGCGGTGCCCGTTGAGATTGGGTTACCGCCAGACTCAGTTGATGCTGCTTGGCAATATCCCACAATGCCGAAACCGATCCGCTTAACGGAACGTATGAAACACTGCTATAGGTTGTTTCCGGGGCAATACCCTGCCATTCACCGCGTACTCCCAACTCGTAAGTCACATCCTTGATGGCAAAAGACTCGACAGCAAACAAGCCATAAGAATCAATCGCGGATTTTGGTACTAATGCTTCAGCACCCAGTGCTGCAAACTGGCTGTTAACGGTTTGCAGTCCCAACACACCTTTTACTATACCTAGCGGCTGATGCTCAAGCTCAAGACGGCTTTCATAGGATTGATTGGTAAAGGTCGTCGCAGGCACACCGCTGTCCAGTTCAACATGCTTGTAATCGGTGTAACCAAATTTCATCCGCAACTCTTCAGCAAACGCGAAGGGTTTATTAAGCTGACCTTTAAAATCATACTTGGTTTGGTTCATCTGGACTCTGATTGGCGCACCACCGGTACCATTTGGCGGGATACCATAATTGTTTTCCAGACTGTTAATCGCCGCGCCCACCAGCCCTACGTCACCAATTATCGAAGCGCCCGCTGAACCACCGCGTGAACGTGCATTTGAGTTATTAATGACACCGTTAGGATTATCCACTATATCAAGATCAGGTTGGGTTTGATGTGCCAACGCTTCATCTATCGGTTGCCCGCCAATATGGGTATTGCCTTGATCGTTATAAAAGCCGTCTACATGGTAGGCAAACAACTCTTTACCGCCTTCCAGCTTAAGGGCACTTGAAGTCAAATTGGTTGCCGAGTCATAGCGCTGAGCGCCCGCGCCGCCCAGTACTTTATCGGGGACTTGTTCTGGAATACGGTTATCGATCACATTCACCACGCCACCGATAGCTCCATTTCCATAGAGTAAGGTGGAAGGGCCGCGCAATACTTCAATCCGTTCCGCTATAATCGGGTTTACGCCATTGGCATGATCGGGGCTTAAATTCGACACATCATTATTGCCCAGACTATTTTGCATAACGCGCACGCGTGGCCCGGATTGTCCGCGAATAACCGGTGTGCCGACACCCGCTCCAAACGATTGACTGGTAACGCCCAGTTCATTTTTTAGCGTGTCACCGATAGTTGTCCCCATTTTTGTTTGCAGTTCCTTTCCTGACAATACGGTTACCGGACGGGCTGATTCTGAAGTGGACTGTTTTAAACCCATACTGGTAATAAACACATCATCCAACTTGTAAATATCCTTATCATCCGCAAATGCAGGTGACCCTATCGCACCGGTCGACAAGAAAAAAATGGCGAGTTTTTTATTCATAAAATTGTTAAGTTGAGTATTATTAAATGCAAAAATATAGCTTGCGGGTTCGGTGACTTATCAAGTATTAATCATAACCCTAAGCCTACAGAGTGGTTAGCACGCCTATTAATGTATGTTATAACATAACATAACATATTGCAACTGTTATTTGCCGGGTCCATGGTCGATACCGATCGTGGCTTGCAACCCCGTCCGAAACGCTTGAAGACGTCAATAGCTTTCAAAACGTAAATGACGAGACAATTCTTGCAGGGGTATTTTTGTTACTTCAGGTCTACCTATCCAGTATACGTCGTGACTATTACAAAAATATTAACTCACGCTATTATTAACGTTAACGCCCGGTAAGGTCTGGCACTTTGCACAAATACCATGCACTTCAATGGCTTTACTGTGTACGATAAACCCCGCTTGTTTAATTTCTTGCGACACCGCCGCCATCACCTTTTTAGCGGAACGCTCCTCAACTTCCTGACAGTTTTTGCAGATCAGCAATAATTGTTCATGTTGAAGACCTGAACAGGAACAGCCGACAAACGCATTAAGACTTTCTACCCGATGAATCAAACCTTGTTCCATCAAAAAATCCAGCGCACGGTAAATAGTCGCGGGTTTTGCAGCCTGTTGCAACGGTTTAAGCCGATCCAAAAGTTCATAGGCTTTAACCGCTTTATGACTTTCCCAAATCAGTTCCAGTACTTTATGGCGTATAGGCGTTAATTGCACACCGCGTTCCGTGCATAAATGCTCAGCGGTAACCAGCGCCTCACTAACGCATTGTGTATGGTTATGCTCTAAAGGCGACAGATTGGGATTAGTTTGAGTAGTCATAGCAAGCGTTATTTACCTAAAGTTAAACGTTATAATATAACGATTAAAAGCGACATGCAATTGACCCGCTGCCCGACGTGCGAATCATGATGTTAACGGCAAAGCCGTTCAGCCACCGTTAAGGCTATAAACAGTCTAATACCTGCAACTTAAAAAAGGCTATTTTGTTGTAAACATTCGCCTTTCTTGTGTTAGCATTACAATTACCTTGAATTTTTCGGGTAAATTAACCCTAAACAACATTTTTAAAACAAGAGGACACTACTTATGAAAACTAAAATAATCATAGCGACAGGTTTAGTTACTTTGGCATTATTGGCAGGCTGTAACAAAGCAGAAGAACCCGCAGCAACGTCTGCTGCGCCAGAATCTGCTCCAAGCGCCGCACCCGCTGAAGCAACACCTGCGCCTGCTGAAGCACCTGCTGCAAAGTAATATAAGTTCTGCCCGCCCCGATTAAGGGCAGTGTCTTACAAGCTCTGGTTTTCTCTGCAATGGAGAGCCAGAGCTTACTCTCTGACAAAAATCCAAAAAAGCAGTAACCCGCAAAAAATATCCCCCCAATCATTTCTACGCTTGGCCGTCATTGGCCGATAGTCAACGTATTCGCACCCCACACACATCAACTTAAAGATATTACAGACCACGAAGACACGAAGTTCACGAAGAAAACCAAAGAAAAATCGCAACTACTCAGTACATTCCGACTTTGATCATAGAACACGGATGACACTGATTCGACGGATTTTTTCTTTTTAGTCCTAAAAACACCTTAGGTTTTTTATGATATAAAAAATATCTTTATCTGTGTCTATCAGTAAAATCCGTCTTATCTGTGTTCTATTTTTTAACGACTGAGTTCAGCGCCGGAAACGCTTATTCACGCTTGCACTCGAAAAGCCTTTTTCCGGCCTTCGCCTGCTTTACAAGCAACAACTGAAGCGGTTGCACTCCGTTTTTAAACGACCTTAAATGACGGTTGTTGCTAAAAAACAAATCCGATTTATATTTATTTTCTCTTAAAAAACAATAAGAAGTATAATTTTTTCCATTTTTTTTTGGCAAATTATCAAGCTAAATCCTTTATTTGTTGCTATGTAACAAAAATATAATCTTGCCGTCACAAAACTGTCACATTTCGCGCTTATGCTTGCCGTTGTCTTTTTAATTACCGGGAACACCACATGAAATTCTCTAAACTAACGTTGGCGATTGCAGCCACATTAAGTGTAAGCGCATCATTCAATGCTTTTGCTATTGAATTGTATGTTGATACCAAAACCAAACAAATTTATGCAGAACCAGGCCGTGGCCGTGAACTCATGGGTTCTTTTCAAAAAGTAGATGATGCTCCGGCAAAAACAGTTGCACCCGCAGCGCCTGCTGCTGAAATAACCGCCATGAAACAGGATCTTGAGCTAAAATCCAACGAAATCAAGGCGCTTCAAGAACATGCTGCCGAAGAATCAAAACCTGACTCCGTTCACGTTAAACTCGACGATGGCATCCATTTTGCCACCAAAGATGGTAATTTCACCGCCGGTATTAACGGTCGATTGCAGGTGGATTCACAGACCAATGTTAATCAAAACTTGCCTGTCAGTTATCTGAGCACAATCACAAATCCCAACGCAACTCAAAATCAATCAGGCGTTCCAGCACCACTAAACGATGGTGCAACACTACGTCGTGCCCGTCTAGGTATTGAGGGCACTTTTTTCAAAGCAACCGACTATAAATTTGAATACGATTTTACGCGCGGCAATGGTTTGAATGCGGGCGGCATTACCGATGCTTACATTCGTTATAATTTTTCCAAACCCTTTTCCATTAAAGTCGGTGCCTTTAAAGAACCCTTCAGTTTGGAAGAAGCCACCAGCAACCGCTATTTAACTTTCATAGAGCGTAACATGGCAGTCAATACCTTCGTGGACAACCTCAATACTTATAAAGTAGGTATTGGCGCAAACTACTCGGCTGACCGCTGGTTGGTAGCGACCTCCCTGCAAACTGAAGGTGTTGGCGGTTACAACGCTTATGGCAATAATGCTATAGGTGGAGCTAGTCTCCAAACTGGAAGTGCAGTTAACTCTAATGGGGGCGTCAACCGTAATGGCGGTGGCGGTGACACCAGTTGGGAGCTTAATGGCCGTGTAGGCGGCACCCCCTGGATGGAAAGCAAAACCAAGTTCTTGCATGTGGGAACTTCCGGGTCGTATATTAACATCAACAACAATTACCTTGGTAACGGTACCTACAATAACGGCGGTGTTATTTTTGCCAACGGCATTGGTGCCAACGTAGATCGCAGTTCTATATTAAATACCGGTAATTTAACTTCAGGCACAAGATCAGCAGGCCCTCAAGCCAATCACCTGTTCCGCTTTGGCGCAGAATCTGCCTTGGTTTACGGGCCGTTTTCAGCCCAAGCGGAATATATACAAACCGATGTGTCAGGAAACGGTTATAACAATAACGAATCTTTGAACGGTTACTACGGCTATGCCACTTACTTCTTAACCGGTGAATCACGCAATTATAGAGCTAAAACAGCCTCATGGGATCGGCTTAAACCCACTCGTAACTTTGATTTGAAAGGCGGTTGGGGTGCTTGGGAACTTGCTGCGGGCTACGATTACATGAATTTAAATTCTGGCGTGATTAACGGCGGCCGTGCGTCAACCTTTAAGAGTGGCATAAACTGGTATCCCAACTCGCATGTCCGAGTCATGGCGGACTGGGTACATGCACTGGATATTAGTACAGCTACCGCTGCCACACCCACTGGACGAGCATTTAATGGCGCCAGTCTGGACATGATTGAAACCCGCGTTCAGTTGGATTGGTAACATTCTGATAACTATCGCTAACGCACAAGCGCTTTTTATCGTTATTTAGGTTCCGCCTTAAACCAAGCAACAATAACCCGCGCTTTCGATAGCCCTTTTAAGCCGCACCGGATTTTCCGGCGCGGCTTTTTTTGTGGTTATCAACACGACTATCAGCCAAACCCACTATCGCTGTAGGCTTGAATAAGACTTTTCGAACGCCAGCGAGAACACGCGTTTCCGGCACAGCGTACACTATTGCCAACAACAGCCCAAGTGCGTAGCCCGCCTATACCCAAACTGATTCGCTTTTATTTACCCGCGTCTGTCAGTCAACTCCGTGTCACCTGCGTTCGAATTTTTAACGAGTGATTAGTGACCCACTTGATATACAATAGAGCACTTGAAAGCCTTATGCGCCTTTCGTAAAAAAGCCTGGAAACAATTGTAAGCTGTAAAGAATGCCTTAAAGCCACTGGCTGAAAGGTAGATAACTACACATTTTATGAGGAAAAACCATGTTCAAACTAGATACCAGCACCCTTGAAATAAATCAGATGCAGCAGCAAATGCAGCATTACTTCCAAACGCATTGGAAATTATTTCTGGCCGAGGGCATTTTCCTCATTATACTGGGGACTATTGCCATTTTAGTGCCTCAGTTTTTTACCGTCGCCATCGTCGTTTCGTTAGGCTGGATTCTTTTATTTGGCGGCACCTTTCTTATTGTCCGTGCCTTGTTTTTTTTCCGTATGCCTGGTTTTGGCTTATGGCTATTTATGGGCGTTTTGCAATTTCTTATCGGCTTTTTATTTCTGTCCCAACCCCTTGAAGGCATATTGACCTTAACACTGCTAATGACCTTGTTTTTTGCCTTGGAAGGCGTCGCTAAAATATCCTTCGCCCTCATGATGCGCCCCTTGGCGCACTGGGGCTATATCCTTTTTAGCGGGTTGACGGCTTTATTTTTGGCCTTGGTCATTTGGATGGGCTGGCCCGGAACAGCGGAATGGTTATTAGGCCTGCTTTTTGGCATTAATATGCTGTTGGGCGGCTGGTCACTGGTTAATATAAGCCTGCGCCATAAAGACAATTCGTTGTAAAACACAGCAAAGTAGGGCGTGCTATGCGCGTCTTTTTGGGCCTTTGTTGTGGGAGCGACACCACCAAGTCCAAACCCCGTCACGCTTTCGGTGGTGACTACGCGGCGCTCTCATCGTTATACACAAGTGCCTGCCGGAGTTTGGGAGTCTGTGCAACTCGTGGAGATCAGGCTTTGCCTGACTGTCAGGCAAAGCCTGACCTCCATTGTAGGCGCATTCCCAATCCCGGCAGGAATAACGAGCTTTGGGTGTCCTCACATACTTGTATATAACGACGAGCGCCGAGCTGGGGCTCGGCGTTCCCGGAAATCACCATCAAGATTATTTTTTACTCGCTACCTAAACAGGTAGCCCGTTTTCTCAAGGAAAAAACTAATGGCGCATCTTAAAGACTTGTCCTTTACCCGGAAGTTGTCCGTCATTTTGGCGCTTGCCGGGGTTATATTAATCATTGGTCATGAGTTGGAGCTTTATCTTCCGGATCTGGAATTATGGATTGAGAAACTGGGTGCTTTTGCGCCGCTGGGTTTTATCGTGTTGTTTGTCGTTTTAACGCCGGTTTTTGTATCCGTTGATACGCTTTGTTTTGCGGCGGGCTTGTTATTTTCAATGGGGGTTGCAGAATTTTATATGGTCATTGCAACCTATCTGGCCGCTGCACTTATTTTTTTTCTGGGGCGCTATTTAATGCGAGAGCGAGTTGTCGCTTTTATTGCCAAACATCAGCATTTAGCCGAACTGGATACTGCGATTAATAATCAGCCACTTAAGCTTATGTTTTTATTACGACTGACACCGCTGCCATTTGCCATGCTAAGTTATGCGCTATCAGTCACGCAAGTCCGGTTTTGGCCTTATCTGGTCGCCACCAGCGGTATTTTAATTTACAACACCAGCCTGGTTTACATGGGTTATACCACCAAGCATCTGGCGGGTTTAGTCAGTGGTTCAGAAAAACAGAGTGGTGTTTCATATCCATTATTGACATTGGGTGTCGTGATGTCTGTGCTGGTATTATTCTACGTAACCAAAATAGCCGGTGAAACTATCCACCGACTCAGTTCAGAAACATCGGAGCCCTCATGTTAATGGAGTTTTATACCGGCATCCCGCCACTGCTAATGCAATTTATCATGACCGTGGCCTTTTCTTTTGTGGTTGGTCTTGAGTTTCGCAGTTACCATCTGTCCAATGACTACAAATTGCATTTTGGCAGTACGCGTACTTTTGTGCTGATTGGCATGCTGGGTTTTATCCTGTTTACCCTGGATCCCAGTCGACTCTTGTTTGGTGTAGGCTTGATGTTACTGGGACTGTTGTTGCTGGTTTTTTACTGGCGACTCTCTGCAAAAAGTCAATTTTCGCTATTTAGTACCGTATATTTACTGTTAATCTATTTAATAGGTCCTATCTCCAGCCTGTTTCCCAGTTGGTTTCTGGTACTTTTTATTGTCGTACTGATCCTGGTATTAAGTGAAAAAACCGTCATCCATCGTTTTTCAGATCAACTGGCTAATGAAGAAATAGCCACTTTAGCCAAGTTTTTAATTATTTCCGGCGTTATCCTGCCCTTGTTACCCGACCAACCAATTGCGCCGATGTTGCCGGTCACTTACTATCGGGTATGGCTTGCCGTTATTATCGTCTCCGGTTTTTCTTATCTGAGTTACCTGGTTAACACGTATTTTTTTAAAAGCCGCAGCCTGTTCATTACCGGATTACTGGGCGGACTTTATTCCAGCACGGCGGCAACGGTTGTTATCGGACGCCGCGCTCATGAACTGGATAGCACATCAGGGCGCAAGGTATCATCAGCGCTAATCATGGCGACCACCATGATGTACATTCGCTTACTGGCGATTATTTTTATGTTTGACCAGAGCGTGGCTTTAGAGCTATTAAAGCCTTTTGTCGTGCTTATTTTTATCTCCTTATTAACGATCCTTGCTTTGTTAACCGTTAGAAACTATGAACCTGACTTACACGACGTCACTGAAGTAAAGCACCCGCTGGAATTATCAACGGCCATTGCCTTTGCTTTATTATTTATGCTGTTTGCGTTTGTGACCAACTTTGTAACCACTCAATATGGGGGGCATGGCCTTAAAACGCTCGCTATTGTGGTGGGTTTTACTGATATTGATCCGTTTATCTTGTCCTTGCTAGGCGGTAAATTTACCGTAACCGATTCGGCCGTTGTCTCCGCCATTATATTGGCTAGCGGCAGTAATAATTTGCTAAAAGCGGCTTACGCCATTGCCTTGGCAAGAAACCGTTCCGTTTTATTTGCCGCAGCGTGGCTAACCTTTTTATTTGTAATCTCGATTGTGTATGCTTATAAATATGCTTGGTGACTATTTAAACTATTTTCGCGGGACTAGCTTGTAAGTTATCCGTCCAAAACGCCCACGGTGCAAGGGAGCATAATGTTCTAGCCGGTAATGCACTTTTCTTGGGGAATTTTTGCCGAAAGATAGCCGGCAAAAATTATTGCATACACGTTCCTAACGGTCCACATTTCGAAAATCCCAAGCAATTCCTTGCGGGTCGGTGACCCAGTATTTATTGGAACCCATACAACAGCAACTATCCGCCTCCTCGTTGGTTTCATCAGAATGTTGCGTAGGGCGCAGGCACCATTTGATCACCTGCGATCCCTGATGATCCTCAGTCTGTGCGTTGATTTTTTCGGACTCAGGAAGTACGCAGCAATTAGAAATCATAAAGTTGATGCGTGGATCATCCAGTACCCATTTCGCGCAGCGCTCTTGCCTTACTGTGGGTGTGCAACCAAATAACGATGTGTAAAAAAGAATGTTCCGCTCAAGATCGACTATCGGTAAGTGGATATGAAGTCTTTTCATTTCAAATTCCATAAAAACTAAGCATGTAAGCGGCTATATAAGTGCTAAAAATCTACACCGATGCAAAAAATTACCAGCCTGAAATTTTAATTCTAAATTCGTTTACACAAAGCTTAGCTTATTTTATATATTGCGATACAAGTCAGATGCGCTTTATAGGACAAACTGTAGACAGAGATATATTTTTAACACTATTAACAGAAATTCAATAATCGTATATTAAAGCCTTTAGCAATTCAATATTTAAATTATGGTTTTTATAATCGGATCGGCGCAAGCAAGCAAGCAAGCAAGCAAGCAAGCAATTGATTTTATTTGATATTTTACTAAATATCAATATCTATCCATGAAAAATCATAAAGAATCATGCCGTAAATTTTTGTTAATCTTAATAAAAAGCAGCTTAATTCTTATGGTTTTTACTTATTAAAAACAGCACTTCTTATCTTCTGCTGATTCAAGGTAAGGCAATAGACTTTTATTCACCACGAAGGCCGCGACTTTTTCTTAGTGTCCTTCGTGTCTTCGTGGTGATCATCTTTTAAGATTTTTTTGAATGCCGACCGGACTCTATTTAGTCGGGTGTTTTATCGTATTTGATATACTTAAAGCGTGGATCATCGGGTGTACCTTCTAATGCGCCCCCTTCTTTACCCGGTTGCCACATAATAACAGCTTCAATCTTGTTTGCCAGTTCAAAATCCTTGTTGGTAATACCTTTTGCAGCATGATTCATTAACTTAACGATGACAAAGGCATAAGAAACGGCAAGATCCGGATGATGAAAAGCGGCTTCTGCCAGATGACCCACCGTATTAACCACCATCAGGGTACTTTTCCAGCCACTGGTTTTGTATTTACGTCGAATCCAGCCATTTTCCAGATACCAGAGCGGCAGTTCTTCTTTTAGTCGGGCTTCAACCTCTTCATCGGTATAGGTTTCTTCTTGTTTACGCTCTCTCCATCCCATAATAAGCCTCTTTTATTGATTACTGTTTGTTGTGTCGGGTCATTTTATCATCAGACTAAACTACTTACCGGTTTCAATCATGGCACACGGATGACACTGATTGGACGGAATTCAACGGATTTTTTATTTTTAGGCTTAAGTGCTTATAGATATTATTTTTATGAGATGAAGAAGTTTATCTGCGTCTATCTGTTACATCCGTCTCATCCGTGTTCTATTTTTAAATGGCTAAGTCGTTAGGCGTAGGCCGGAATAAGACCACCCAAGCGTAGCGCGTGGTGGCGTTTCCGGCGCACTCGTAACGAATGCCGGAAACGCTTATTCTCGCTTGCGCTCGAAAAGTCTTATTCCGGCCTACATTTATTCACCGTTATGTTGCTGCTTATCCGCGCCTATCCGTCTCATCCGTGTTCTATTTTTAAACGCTGAGTCCTTAGGTCACGTTTAAAATTATTCGTAAAGACAATCACTTAAATCGGGGGTTTTAAAAAAATTTGGCTTTAGAATATCCTCGGCATTTTCGCTACTCAATGTGCCGCTCTTACCCAGCCTGGACATTTTACTGTTATGAATCATTTGAAACGCTTTATCGAAATCTGCATTAATAAAACCTCTCGATAAATACACGGATAAACCATAAACGTCTGAATAATGTTCAGGACTGCCAGAAGTGCATTTATTAATTTTATCGGAAAAAAGCCGCATGATGGAAATCACAAAACCATCATGTTGCCACGATACCGGCTGCTCCAGAACATCAGACCCTTGCAGGGCTACCGCACCCAAAGCACTGTATGAAAGATTAATCATTCCGGCCAAAATATTAACCATATCGCCTGATTTAATGGATCTAAACAACTCGCCGCCGGCTTCCATCAGCAAGGCTTGTCGCATAATAATAGTCATTTCGGATAACCGACCATTCGCTCCGTTTTCTGGCTGCGGAACTGAAAATGCGTCGTGAAATTCTCTAACCAATCTCAAATGTTTATTCATAGCGCTTACCTCTTATTAAACCCTACGGTAACTTGCAAAAAATATCCCTCTAACCGTTTTTTTGTGGCACATTATCTTTATAATGTCCTACAGAAAAAACACAAGTTCTGCCATTAAAACAGAAAACAAAAATAATAACATGCGTACTACTACCTAGCACTTCGTAAATGTTATGTAATCTGTTACCCTTGCTGTTTTTACCCATTTTAAACAACTCGCTTGGGTTTGAGGAATAACTTTAAATCAAATCCTGTCATCGCTTTCAAAAACAGGGTCATTCAGATTATTATGTTATTCATTTTTGCCACAGGGTGGCTTCCAATGATTTATGATGCCTTATGAAAACCAGCCAATTATTTCTATTTTTAGCCTCATGCTCGGCTTTAACGAGCTGCGGACAACTCGGCCCTCTTTATCTTCCGGGCACGGCTCCCCCTATTTATGTGGAACCTGAACCCGTACCTGAACCAAAATCTGAACCTAAACCCGAAAAAAACAAGTAAACCATGGATTATTTTAATTACCAAAACAATGAGCTTTATGCCGAAGCTGTTGCTGTGCAGGACATTGTCGCCACCTACGACAGTCCTTGTTATATTTATTCCAGAGCGACCTTGGAAAGGCACTGGAAGGCGTTTGATCTTGCCTTCGGCGATCAGGCTCATTTAATCTGCTATGCCGTAAAAGCAAACTCCAATATTGCCCTGCTAAATCTGCTGGCCCGTTTAGGATCAGGTTTTGACATTGTCTCGTTAGGTGAGCTTGAACGCGTTATGGCGGCGGGTGGTGATGCCAAGAAAATCGTTTTTTCGGGGGTTGGTAAACGTGAAGATGAAATTTTGGCCGCACTAAAAATCGGCATACGCTGTTTTAATATTGAAGTCAGTGACGAGTTGGATCGAATTAACCGCCTTGCAGAACAATTGGGGGTTATTGCACCGGTTTCTTTTCGGGTTAATCCTGATGTCGATGCCAACACGCATCCCTACATTTCTACCGGGTTAAAAGAAAACAAATTTGGCATCGACATTGAACAGGCATTAACTGAATATCGTCGTGCCGCCACTCTGCCACACATCAATGTCATCGGTATAGATTGTCATATTGGCTCTCAACTGACTGAAACGCGGCCTTTTTTGGATGCGCTGGATAAAATTCTTGATCTGGTTGCCGTTCTGAAAGCGGACGGCATTCATCTGCATCATCTGGATTTAGGTGGCGGACTGGGCATTCGTTATAACGAAGAAGAACCACCCGAACCCGCTGACTATATAGCGGCAGTTTTAAAGCGCCTTGGCAAGACTGATTTTGAAATTTTGTTGGAGCCCGGTCGTGCCATCGTTGGCAATGCCGGTATTCTGGTGACTCAGGTTGAATATCTTAAACCCACAGCCCATAAAAACTTTGCCATCGTCGATGCTGCCATGAATGATTTGGTGCGCCCATCGTTGTATAGCGCCTGGCAGGAAATTATTCCCGTCAATCAGCAGAGCAACGCCCCCGAACAAGTCTGGGATATCGTCGGGCCCGTCTGTGAAACCGGTGATTTTTTAGGTAAAGACCGTGCGCTTAAGTTATCTCAAGGTGATTTATTAGCGATACGTTCATCGGGTGCTTATGGATTTTCGATGAGTTCCAATTACAACTCCAGACCGCGCGTCGCTGAAGTCATGGTTGATGGCGATCAGGTTTATTTAGTCAGGGAACGAGAAAGTATTGCGCAGCTTTTAGCCGGCGAGCACTTGTTACCCTGATTACGTTAACCCGACCCACACCTTACGCAACATGAAAGACAATCGATGATTAACTTTACTAAAATGCACGGCCTGGGCAATGATTTTGTGGTCATTGACGCTATCAATCAGCATATAAGTTTAACGCCGGAACAGATCCGGTTGTTGTCTAATCGCCATTTTGGTATTGGTTTTGACCAGCTATTGCTGGTCGAAAAACCAGTCAGTGATAATGCGGATTTTAAATACCGGATTTTTAATGCGGATGGCAGTGAAGTTGCACAATGCGGAAATGGCGCACGTTGCTTTGCGCGTTTTGTACGCGATAAAAAACTGTCTGACAAAAACGAAATACGCGTCGATACCAACTCAGGTCAATTGTTGCTGCGTTTTGATGAATGTGGTCTGATAACGGTTAATATGGGGATACCCAAGCATAATCCCGTCGATATTCCTTTGCTGACAGAGCAGGAAGCGCTTATTTATACCCTTGCTGTTAACGCAAAGGAGACACTTTTTGGCGCCGTTTCCATGGGTAATCCCCATGCAGTTATTCAGGTTAATGATGTTAAAACCGCTCCGGTAGCTGAAATGGGGCAGGCTTTGGAAAGCCATGCTGTTTTTCCTGAACGTGCCAATATCGGCTTTATGCAAGTCATCGACCGACAACACATTAAGCTCCGTGTTTATGAACGCGGCGCGGCTGAAACACTGGCTTGCGGAAGCGGCGCGTGTGCTGCCGTGGTGATTGGTATCGAGCAAAATCGGCTGGATAATGAGGTCCGTGTTGAGCTACCGGGCGGCGAGTTAACGATAAGCTGGTCTGGTCGTGGTGAGCCGGTGTTTATGACGGGCCCTGCCCTTTCTGTTTTTGATGGAGTAATGACGTTATGAGCAATCAAAGGCAAGATCCCAGTGTTTCTCAAGTTGAAGACTATCTACAGCACCATCCCGATTTCTTCCATGAACATTTAAACCTGCTGGAACTTATGAGTATTCCTCATCCCAGCGGCGCAGCCATTTCCCTGATTTCAAAACAGCTTGAACTCTTTAGAAGCAAACATTATGAAATGGAAAGCCAACTCAATGAGCTGATAGAAATTGCCCGTGACAACGATACGTCTTTTATTCGTATGCACAAACTGACACTGGCCTTGCTTGAAGCCGCCACCTTGGAACAAGTGCTGGCCAATCTTAATGTCGTTCTGGCTGATTATTTTTTAACTGATTTTGTCGCCGTGCGTATTATTAAAAAGTGCCCTGAATCCGCTATTGCCAATTTGTTTATTGAACCCGGCAGCGAAGCTCTACAACCTTTTCTTAAAGTACTTGCCAGTAATCAGCCTAAATGTGGGCGACCCACGTTGGTACAGGCCAAAGCACTCTTCGGTGACTCGGCAATAGCCGTAAAGTCTTGCGCCATTATCCCCATGAATTTCACCGAGCTTGACGGTATTCTGGCAATAGGCAGCCGCGAAGAAGATCGCTTTCATCACAGCATGGGCAATCTGTTTTTAACTCAAATGAGTGAAATCATTGGCACTCGCTTGATTTCTTTGTTACGGCAAACACCCCATGCATGCTGATGCAGGGCAACTGCTGACTGACTTTATTGAGCAACTGACGGTTGAGAAACGTGCCTCTGAACATACCGTTAAAAGTTATCAACGGGACCTTAAACACTTAGCCCGCTATTGCACAGACAAATCCATTGTCCACTGGGCCGATCTAACGCAAAGTGATGTCCGCTCACATATTGCCGGCCGTCATCGGCAAGGCTTGGGCAGTACCAGTTTGCAAAGGGAACTATCGGCTATTCGCAGCTTTTATAACTTTCTGCTAAAAAAAAGCCTGGCTGACAGTAATCCGGCACAATATATCAAAGCACCCAAGCAAGCCAGAAAATTGCCTAAAACGCTGGATGTAGACCAAGTCAGTGGCTTGCTGGAGGCGGGTACAAATTCAATCCTGGAAATTCGTGACGTCGCCATGTTTGAATTATTCTATTCTTCGGGATTACGCCTTGGCGAGCTGGCAGCACTTAATTTAAACGATATTGATCTGGCTGATAATTCGCTGATGGTACGCTCGGGTAAAGGTGGTAAATCAAGGCTGTTACCTATCGGCAGTAAAGCGGTTACGGCGATTAACCACTGGCTGGAACAGCGTTTAAAAAACGTTGTTGCCGAAGAGCCTGCTTTATTTATATCAACAAGGGGAACACGTCTCGGAAAACGTAGTATCGAGCTAAGACTGGAACAGTGGTGCAAAAAAAAAGGCATTGCCGAACCTGTCCACCCGCACATGCTAAGACATTCTTTTGCCAGCCATTTACTTGAATCGAGTCAGGATTTGAGGGCCGTTCAGGAGCTGCTTGGACACAGCAATATTAGTACGACACAGATATATACCCATCTTGACTTTCAACATCTGGCGGCTGTTTATGATAAGGCACATCCACGAGCCAAAAAAAAATCCGAATAGCGACCGGCTTCCCAAGCAAAAAAGTTAAAAACCTGCTAACATGCCAGAAAATTTTTTATAAAAAAGCAATCTGTTTTATTAAAAAACACACCCTCTTTACAGGATACCGGAAATGGCAGCAAGCGATACACTGGGCGATATAAAATCTAAAGGAATACTCTGGGGCTTTGGCATTCTTATCCTCGCAACCGCAGTCGTACTGATCATCCTGGGCGCGTGGTGGGGGAGTGAACCGGATCAGTTCAATATACAAGATGAAGCGCTCAAGCGGGCAAAAGAAACCAACACATCGGAAATGCCCGTTGGTTATACCTACACCAACACGCTGGCTCATATTGCTGAAGTTCTGCTCCATAAAAGCGGCGGTTACATCACTAACGATGTGGCACCTCCCGGCGTACTCCTTGACAATATTTCCAACTGGGAATATGGCGCTTTGGTTATGTTGCGTGACGCCACCACCGCGCTAAGAAATCACTTTGCCAGGGATCAATCACAATCGGCTGAAGATCCTGATTTGGCGATAGCAGAACCCTATTTTTATTACGAGCACAACTCGTGGGCGTTGCCATCAACGGAAGCTGAATACCAAAAAGGTATTGATTCCTTGCATAAGTATATGTCGCGCCTGCAAAAATACGGCGGCCCGATAAAAAAAGCGCAATTTTATTCCAGGGCAGATAATCTCTGGCAGTACACTGAAGTTGTCATAAAACGTTTGGGCGGTTTATCTACCCGATTAAGCGCAAACAGTGCCGGTGGTAATTATGGTCCGGGACTAACCGATCTTGAGAAACAGGCAGCCGATGAAAAAGGCACACCCACATCCAAAGTATCATGGCTGGAGATTGATGATGTCTTCTATGAAGCGCGTGGCGCAAGCTGGGCTTTGTTACATATTTTGAGAGCCATAAAACATGACTTTGCCGACATTCTGCTGGATAAGCGGGCAATGCGTACTGTTGACATCATGATTAAGGCCATGGAAAATGCCCTTACACCGGTTTTAAGCCCGATGATTTTAAACGGTAGCGGCTACGGTCTGTTTGCCAACTACTCTCTGTCAATGGCAAATTATATAGCAAGGGCAAACGCCGCCGCTCTTGATTTGCGTGACATTATGAACCGAGGTTAATCAATACTATGGATGAACAAATTAACTATAACCTGAAACAACTTAGTACCTGGAAACGAATTTTCTTTATGCTGGTTTTTGCAGCCATCGGCTCATTGGTCAGATTGATACTGTGGGCCGTTATTATATTGCAGGTTGGCTCTACCTTATTGACCGGAAAAGCCAACCAGAATATTCTGAGTTTTGGCCGGAGCCTGTCAGTCTACACTTACCATATATTACTGTTTCTAACGTTCAACACTGAAACCATGCCTTTTCCTTTTTCTACCTGGAATCTGACGGCCGAACTTCAGTTGCCTGAAAAACAGGATTAAGGTTAAAACAAGGTTAAAGGTACAAGGTGAAAGGCAACTGTTTTGCTATTTTCACCTTGTGCCTTGTACCTTTAACCTCTAACCATTTTCTAAATCGTCGTCATCTTCAAACCCGGCGTCATCATCAATCTCGACACCCTCGTCAAAGCCTTCATCATCTTCAAACTCGGCCTCGTCTTCAATATCGACACCCTCTTCAAAGTCAGCTTCATCACCAAAATCGGGTTCGCCTTCAACCTTGAATACGTTTTTAAGGTATCGATATAACAAACGCGAAGATTTAGGCGGCGTACCGGCTTCGGTTTCTTTTTTAATATTACGCAAAAGCTGCCTTAACTGCTGCCGATCTGCATCAGGCTGCTCGTTGAGAAATTCTGTCAGGGCATTGTTACCGCCGGCAATTAGCCTGTCTCTCCAACGCTCAACGTTATGATGCTCTCTTACCGCATGAGCGCTTTTATTTTTCATGCGCGACAGTTTTTCTAAAACGGGCTCCAAATCGATTTTATTCAGTTGCCCGGTAATAAATTTCAGGAGCCGCTTTCTCGCACCCTTGTGCGGCATTCCAGAAACTTCAATGACCGCTTTATGGATATTATCAGGAAGGTCGAGGTATTTTACCTGCGTCGCAGACAATTCGGACAACTCTTCGCTTAAGTCAAAAAGCACGGCCATCTCTTTTTTTATTTGGGTTTTATTCGGCCTAACAGCGTAATAAACCAATTCACCCTTATCATTGTACTCATATTCGTATTCCTGCTCTTGATCTTGCTCTTGTTCTCTACTCATTTTATATCAAACCATCACACACAAAAAATAACACCACAAAACCCAACGACATCTTCAATATCAGCCAATCCGATTTTGCATTTCAGCTTTTTTTATTGTTGCATTAACTCCAGAACACATCAGGAGCATCAACAATACCTTGGCACCCAGCAACTTTTCCCTGTTAAAAATAGCTCCCTTATTGTCACTCAGTAACAAAACTAGTTCATTTTACCACAGGCTCTTTAATCACTTTCCATGCATCTATCTTTTGCTCAAATTTTAATGCCGCATAAGCCGGACTTGTTGACGGCAGACACCGATATTCAAGATAAGAGAAACGCTGATTTAAAGCGGGAAAAATCCGCTTTTGATAGAGCTTCTCAGCTATTTTGCCATTAAAAAAGACGCGCTTAATAAGGCTATACTCAGAAAAAAAACCGGCGAAGTCATTGGTTACCATGGTTGATTGCTTTATATTGGCATCCAAACTTCCCAAGCGATTACAACTTTGCAACACATCCCAGACAGCCACTCCATTTTCCATCAGCCTCTCTTTACGACGCTGATAGCAAAGCTCCGAATTAAACCCGTACAACGCGCTCATAATCGGCCAAAAAGCATTCCGGGAATGTCCATAATACTGTTGCCTGAGCAATGAAGCTTCACTGGGCATGGTTCCCAGTATCAGAACACTGGCATTACCGGAAACAATGGGGGCAAAACCCTCTATATCTGACCTGTTTGTCATTCTATTTAAGCTTGCTTGCCGTTAACTTGTAACTGTTTAACTTGAGTTGTAATGCCACTGATTCACTGGATAACGTCATAAAACATAGCTCATAAATTGATAGTCTTCATTGAAGCGCCCATCACGTTTAACCTGTTAATCTGTGGCATTTTATTTTTATTACTGAGTAGTGTCCTTAAATTTGCGATAATGCTCAGTCATAATTTATACAGGATATCAGTTAACCATGTGGTTTAAAAATCTTAGCCTTTTTCGTCTTACCGAAACTTTCACCTTAACCCCGGAAGAACTGGAGCAAAAACTTGAAGCCCTCTCTTTTCGTCCTTGCGGACTTCATGAGGAGTTTACTTTTGGCTGGACACCCCCCTTAGGTAAAACAGCACAACAACTGGTACATAACACTAACGGCTATATGATGCTGTGTGTGAAAAAAGAAGAAAGAGTACTCCCATCTGCTGTGGTTAATGAATTGGTTCAGGAAAAAATTTCTGAAAAAGAAGAGCAGCAAGGACGTAAATTATCTAAAAAAGAACGCACTGAAGTCAAAGATGAACTTATCTTTGATCTATTACCTAAAGCCTTTACCTTTTCCCGCAAAATATATGCTTATATCGACCCTAAAGGCGGCTGGGTCTGTGTTGATGCGGCTTCGGCAAAAAGTGCCGAGGATTTGCTCAGTTTATTGCGTAAATCGCTGGGTTCACTACCTGCCGTCCCTCTCAACACACTAGAGAAACCAAGCACAACCATGACCCAATGGTTGCTTAACAATAAAGCACCTGACGACATTACCATCGAAGATGAATGTGAACTGCGCTCTCCCGAAGAGGCCGGCGGTATTATCCGCTGCAAACGCCATGATTTGGCGCTTCCTGAGATTAAAAATCATCTGGATACCGGTAAAGAAGTCATTAAACTGGCCGTCAGTTGGGCTGACAGGATTTCCTTTATTATTGATGAAAATTTGTCGGTTAAACGACTGCGGTTTCTTGAGTTAATTCAGGATCAAGTGGCTGATATTGAAACAGACGATGAGGCTGCCCAGTTTGATGTGGACTTTTCAATTATGTCAGCAGAATTGGCTAACTTCCTGCCTCGTCTGATAGAATTGTTTGGCGGAGAAAACAAGGCATAAAAAAAGCCCGGCGGTAAAAAACCGCCGGGCTTTTTCTGCTCTAAAGCAACAATGATTTATTTCATCATTGATTTTTTGAACATGCTGTCCAATTTGCTGTTTGTGTCTTGAGCATATTGAGCAGCACGATTAGCTGCAGATTCTGCTGCTGATGCTTTAGCAGATGCATCTGCTGCTGCACTTTGTGCGCTTTGTGCATCAGATGATGCTTGAGCTACAGAAGTTTTCAAACCGTCAATTTGTGATTGCAGGCCTTCGATATCTGAATTAGTTGCGCAACCAACAACCAAGCTGGCAACCATTGCGATCATTGATAATTTCATTACTTTTTTCATATTATTTTCCTCAGTCAAAGTTATTACAACAAAAAAACATTATAGCTGGCATTAATTCTAACACTGTTAGATATATTTTCCAGCTTTATTTTATCTTAACTACGGTTCCCGTGTCGACCAATTGACTTAAATGATCAATTTGAGTATTAGTCAATGCGATGCAACCATGAGTCCAATCAAACACTTTATGAACTCTTGCATCCGCACGTCCGAGACCGTGAATACCAATTTGTCCGCCTAACGGCGTGTTTTGTGGCGGTATTTGATGGTACTGGTGAGCGGTGACAATCCGTTCATAAGTTAGCCTGTCAATAACGCCCTTCCGTAAAGCTTGTTCCGCATCTTC
Organism: uncultured Methylococcaceae bacterium; assembly: GCA_903903365.1. Classification (GTDB taxonomy): domain Bacteria; phylum Pseudomonadota; class Gammaproteobacteria; order Methylococcales; family Methylomonadaceae; genus Methylobacter_C. The sequence continues at coordinate 8,109 of CAIUYS010000321.1, read as the reverse complement.
TGCGGAAGGATAAGTTAACCCAAAAAATTTCCGAAAGCTACTTTTTTCGCCAACCCAACCTATCCGGTAGCTTCCAAACGGCGTGATGTTGTCGCCGCGATGATTTTTCAATCCGGCCCCGCCCCGACCGATAGCAATTTCACTTAAGGTTTCAAGCGTTTGCTCACCTTTCTTTACTTCAATTTTTCGTGCCGTAGTATCTATCAACAGCCACACATCCTGCTCGGCAAAGACCGTAAAAGAAACTAAACTACAACACAGTAATAAATAAACTCGCAACATATTAAAATTTACATTAGAAAAGGATTTTAGTGTACTTTATAAACCACATTAATTATCGAACCAAGGAGCAAACATGCAAATAGAAATCATCGCAACTAAGCCTTACAACGATCAGAACCCTGGCACATCAGGACTTCGAAAAAAAGTTAAAGTATTTCAACAACCCGGATATTTGGAGAATTTTGTTCAAGCAATTTTCGACTCTTTAGAAGATTTTACCGGAAAAATCCTCGTATTAGGTGGAGATGGCCGTTATTTTAACAGAGTCGCTATTCAATCCATCATTAAAATTGCAGCCGCCAATGGTTTTGGTGAACTTATTATTGGTCAGGGCGGCTTACTGTCTACACCGGCGGCATCACATCTCATCCGAAAATATGAGGCCTTTGGAGGTTTGATTCTCTCCGCCAGCCATAACCCCGGCGGCCCTGATGAAGATTTTGGCATCAAATACAATGTCGGCAATGGTGGCCCTGCCCCGGAAAAATACACCGACGAATTTTTCCAACGCAGTCAAGTTATCGATAGCTATAAAACCACTAACATCAAAGATGTGGATTTGGATAGCATCGGCTCTCAACAAATCGATGAGCTAAAAATAACCATTATTGATCCGGTTGCCGATTATGCTGAACTCATGCAATCTATTTTTGATTTTAACCTGCTTAAACAAAGTATTAGCTCTGGTTATATCACCCTGCTATTTGACGCCATGAGCGCCATAACCGGCCCTTATGCAAAAAGAATACTGGTGGACATTCTGGGAGCTTCACCCGAATCAGTGATCAATGCCGAGCCACTGGAAGATTTTGGCGGCCATCACCCTGATCCTAATTTGGCGCATGCACACGAACTTGCCGAGCGCATGTTCAGTGCTGATGCACCGACTTTTGGTGCTGCTTCTGATGGCGATGGTGATCGCAACATGATTACCGGCAGCAACATTTTTGTAACGCCCAGTGACAGCTTGGCCATTATGGCGGCTAATGCCCATTTAATTCCGGCTTATGCTAAAGGCATAAGCGGCGTTGCCCGCTCCATGCCGACCAGTCAAGCGGTTGATCGTGTTGCAGCCAAGTACAACATACCCTGCTACGAAACCCCCACTGGCTGGAAATTTTTTGGCAATTTACTGGATGCCGGAAAAATAACCATTTGCGGTGAAGAAAGTTTTGGTACAGGCTCCGATCATGTACGTGAAAAAGATGGTTTATGGGCGATACTCTTCTGGTTAAATTTAATTGCCATAAAGCGCCAGCCTGTTGCTGATATTGTTCACGAACACTGGCAAAAATTCGGCCGGGACATTTATTGCCGTCACGATTATGAAGCGATCGAAAGCCCTATTGCCAACAGTATTGTTGAGCATTTACGCGAGCAATTAACCACCTTGCCCGGCCAAAGTTTTGGTGAATACGTGGTTAGCTATGCGGATGAGTTTAGTTATGAAGACCCGATAGACGGCAGCATCAGTAAAAATCAGGGTATGCGCGTTGGCTTTGAGAACGGCTCACGGATTGTTTTTCGCTTATCAGGAACCGGTACCGTCGGCGCAACCTTAAGAATCTATATTGAGCGTTTTGAAGCTGACGTCAATAAACATGATCAGGATGCTCAAGAAGCACTCAGCGAATTAATTATCCTCGCAGAGCAGTTTTGTGAAGTTAAAAAAAGAACCGGCAGAACAGAGCCTGATGTAACGACTTAAAAGCTTAAAAGCAGGTAAAAGGGACAAGGTTCAAGGTGAAAGGCTCAAAAAGATGTCCATTTAGCCTTTAGCCTTGAACCTTGATCCTCAGGTCTTGTACCTTGTACCTTGTACCTCAAACCTAACCAATCATATTATGAGCAATGTCGTGCAATGAGCAGATTAAAAACACACCGGCAGCAATCAAGGCAATTTGTTGCAATGAGGTTTTCATGTCGGTTTTGGTATGCAATGAAGGAATCAAATCCGCAACGGCAATATAAATAAAGCTTGAAGCCGCCAAAGCCAGAAAGTATGGCAAGCTGTCATGCAAATCTTCCAGGCTAAAGTAAGCCAATACCCCGCCCAACACAGTAGTCAAACTGGCCAGTACATTGTAAAAAAGTGCTTTACCCCTTGAATATCCACTGTCCAACAAAATGGCAAAATCACCGACTTCTTGGGGAATTTCGTGCGCGGCCACCGCTAAACTGGTAACAATACCCAATTGAACGTCGGTTAAAAACGCAGCGGCAATTAAAACACCATCAACAAAATTATGGATGCTATCGCCCAGAATAATCAACGCACCCGCCGACTTGGCACCGCCGTGGCTATGTCCGTGACCGTGCGCAGGGTTGTCACTGTGTGCGTCATCACCATGAGCCTCACAACTGCCGTAATGACAATGGCGCCAGATCAACAGCTTTTCCAGCACAAAAAAACCGAGTATACCTGCTAAAATCGTTGCCGATAATGACTGGAACTGCTCCGGTTTGACTTTTTCAAAGGCTTCGGGAATCAACCCCCAAAAGGCAACCGCTAATAACGCGCCAATTGCAAAACTAATTCCGTGCGGTAATATGGCCTTGCGGTGATGATCTCGCAATAATAAAAAAACTGCTGCGGCCATCACGCTTAATACACCACCAACAGCGGTAAAGATGATAATTAATACCAATAAATTCACTACGTTATTCTCTCCAAATTAATGTCGCCATGCGCCCTGTTTGTGACTCCCTTCGATAAGAATAAAAACGCTCATGCTCGGTAAAAGTACAGTGCGTGCCGCCATAAACATTAATGATGCCTAAAACGGCCAATTCAATCCGGGCCAATTGGTAAATATCTGCCAACCACTTGCCGTTACCTTGTCGTTTAAAGGCGTCATTGAATGATGCCGATTTCTCCAGAAAATCCTCACGTACTTCAGGTCCTACTTCAAAACAGTCAGGCCCGATTGCAGGCCCTAACCATACCAGAAAATCCTGTTGCTGCATGGCGACAACCGTATTAGTGATCACACCCGCCAACAAGCCTCGCCAACCCGCATGAATGGCCGCTATCTGCGCTCCATCCGTAGAACAAATCAGCAACGGCAAACAATCCGCCGTCATCACGGCACAGACAACACCCGATTCATTCGTATAACTGGCGTCTGCCTGCCCTAACGAAGCAGTTTTAACCGCTTTAACGGCACGATTACTGTGTATTTGCTCCAGCCATATGGGTTCAGCGGGTAAATTCAGCATTGCCCTTATAATTTGCCGATTTTGCCTGACCCGCTCATTATCATCACTGACATGAGCGGCTGGATTAAGACTGGAAAAAGCACCTAGACTCACCCCCCCCGTTCGCAATGTGGTCGCTGCATGAATGTTGGCAGGTGCCGGCCAATCAGGAACCAGCCAGTGTTTAATCCCGGTCATTATCAGATAAAGCTGCCAATAATCGCGTCATGTCGTCAGGCAAAGGCTGCACCCATTCACAATATTCATCCGTCACCGGATGTTGCAATCCCAATTTTGCCGCATGTAATGCCTGTCGTTTAAAGCTGCGCAACTCTTTTTCCAGTTGCTCACTGCAATCAGCCGGCAATTGAAAACGCCCGCCATAAACCTGATCACCCAACAACGGATACCGAATATGCGCCATGTGAACGCGTATTTGATGGGTACGCCCGGTTTCCAGCTTAACCTGAACCAGAGTGTGCCTTGTGAAGCGCTTCTCCACACGATAATGGGTGACCGCAAATTTACCGGACTCTTTAACCGCATAACGTTTACGGTCAGTAGGATGTCTTGCGATAGGCTCATCTACCGTTCCACCTGCTGTCATCCGGCCTCGGGTAATCGCTAAATATTCTCGGGTAATCGCCCGTTCCTGCAACTGTTGGGTGAGGCTGTTATGCGCTTGCAGCGTTTTTGCAATCATCAACAAGCCGCTGGTTTCTTTATCAATTCTGTGCACAATACCGGCTCTGGGCAACGTTTCCAGCGTTGAATTATGGTTCAGCAAAGCATTTAACAAAGTGCCGTGCCAGTTACCTACGGCGGGATGCACCACCAAGCCTGCCGGCTTATTGACAATTAAAAGACTGTCATCTTCAAAAACAATATCCAAAGGAATCGGTTCCGCTTCAGACGTGATGACCACTTCCGCCTCGGCATCGAGCGTTATCTCTTCGCCACCCTCAAGTTTGTCCTTTGGCTTTAGTAATAAGCCGTTGACATGGACTCGCCCGGATTTAACCCAAGTTTGCAGTTTACTGCGCGAATAATCCGCAAACACTTCTGCAAGCACTTGGTCCAAACGCATACCCGCCATTTCGTAAGGCACTTCTGCTGTTAATCTTGTCATAACAAGTTCTTCTGAATAACCCATTGTTAAGTTATACTCACCGGATACATAGCCAATTCTAGTTTCGCCGTTTATCCTGCGAGAAAACCTCTAATATTACAACGTGTCGTTAGTACTATGCGATTAATTTTAATTAAATTTTCATTTATTTGCTTTTTAAGCCTTTCTCTTCAAGGCTGTGGAACACTTAAAGAACTCTTTTCCAGCGACTCAAGTTCATCCGATGAAAAAGAATATGCCGACTGGACAGCCGAAAAATTTCGCACCCAGGCTAAAACAGCCGTGGATGCGGGTAGTTATGAGAAAGCTATCAAGCTTTATGAAGCGCTTGAATCTCGTTACCCTTTTGGAGAAGATTCCGCTCAAACAGAACTGGATATCGCTTACGCTTATTTTAAAAATAATGATCCGGACTCGGCAATTGCTGCCGCTGATCGCTTCATTAAAATGAACCCTCGCAGTCCCGGTGTCGATTACGCTTATTATTTAAAAGGTCTGGTTAATTACAATCGCGGGATAGGTTTTATTGATCGGTTTCTACCGACCGATACCTCGCAACGCGATACCGGAACTGCCCGCGATGCCTTAAAAAACTTTGAAGAACTGATACAACGCTTCCCGTACAGCAAATATGTACCCGATGCGCGGTCCCGAATGATTGCACTTAAAAATAATCTGGCCATGTATGAAGTTCATGTTGCACGCTATTACATGAAACGTAGAGCTTATGTTGCAGCAGCAGACCGGGCATCAACGGTTATTGACAAATATCAGCGCACCACGGCGGTTCCTTATGCCTTGCTGGTTTTACAGGAAGCTTATACAAACCTCAATATGGCTGATCTTGCTAAAGATGTGACCCGGGTTTATGATTTAAACTATCCCAATGGCCCACCCGTGCAAGAACACGAAAACTCAACAATCTCTCACAAAATCTGGGATTTTATTGGTCTTGAAAAATAGAGATAAGATGAAAAGTGCCAAGGCGAATTTTTCGTCTTGCACCCTTGCTACTGATTTTTTAAACATTAGACGGGTTAACAACGCTGTTATTTAACCATTACCCGTCCAAATAAATCCGTTGCCACTATCGCTTCCAGCCATCTATTTAAAGCCGGATAAGCCGAATCCCGAAACCAATCACTGTCCACTCCGGCAAACTGACGAATAAACGGAAAAATAGCCACATCGGCCAACGAAAATTCATTTCCGCACAAATACCTCGAACCCGTTAATTGGGTTTCAAGCTCAGTTAAAAACACTTCCGCCTGTTGCCGGTAATACGCCTGAGAGAAATCCGGATATCGGTCTGCATATTTATAGCGATCCAGGGTCTGTTTAAAATCCCCGTCATTCCATTGAATTAACCTGTCCGCTTCAACGCCAACGCGTAGCCAGTGCCCAAGATCTTGCTGCGCCAATGCCCAACGCATAATATCCAGACTTTCCTCAATCACCACACCATTAGCAAGCTGTAATACCGGCACCGTACCTTTAGGTGATATGTCCAACAAGTGCTGTGGCTTGTTTTTTAATACTACTTCCCGAATTTCTACAGGAATACCCGAATAAATAATCGCCATTCTGGCTCTGATTGCGTAAGGGCAACGCCTAAAGCTATATAAAATGGGGAGGTTATCAGTCATATCCAGGTCTTTTGGTTTGCTTTCATTGGGTGGATTGCTAACGCGAATCCACCCTACAACTTACTTGGCTTACGTATCCACGCCTGTTCACGAAAGCTAATCATCATTCATCAATTAAAGTATGTTTGGTGAAATTGCTACGCTCATTAATTTCTTTTACGGCTTGCAGTAAATCTTTTACATTTGCAGATGAACGGGTTAAGTATTCGGTTTCTTGCAAGGAATTAAAATCATCAAGACTTATTAAGACAACCGTTTTATGATTTTCGTGGGTAATGATAAGTGGTTCGTGGTTATCACTTACTTCGTCCATAAAGTTAGCAAAATTATTTATGGCTTGATTGACGGTAATTGCTTGCATCAGTAGTATTTTCTACAATGTTTAAAAGAGGATATATTGAAATAAATGGTTAAACTTTGACAATTCGATGTATTTGATTCAAGAAAGATTTTGAAAGAACTTTATCATTATTAAATACCCAATGCAAAGTCTGGCAATTGTACTGGGGTTTAAGTGCAGGCTTTGGGAACACAAAGACAACATCTGTGGCACACACTACTTTAAAACCTTTAAGCGGTGTCAGATGATAAAACAGCAAAAACCACAAATCATTGCCACATTGTAGCTTCGAGATGTCGAGCACGAAAAGCATGTGCCTGACCCGGCTTACAGGCTTGTGGTTATTTCCAATTGTGCTACTTCAATTTTAAAGAAATAATCCATTTGTTTATTAAATATGCTATAAGTACACGCACTAAAACAATTAAATTAAGTGCTACAAGCATCCTTTTAAATCTTAAAATCGAGACCTGATGTCAATATCTAAAATAATTCTAACTTCTTGTGCTTTACTGCTTATTAGCGGGTGTTCAACAAGAATAACTGATTTTACTGTTATATCTTCTAAAAATGTTGACTTGTCTCGTGGTGCTGATTTCACTCGCTCACCAGTACGAGTAAAAGGTGAAGATAAAAAAAGAGTCATTATAATTTTCCCGACAGGAGAACCAAATGCAAAAGAGGCAATGGATCAAGCGATTGAAAGTGTACCTGGAGCAGTCGGACTGCTTGATGGTGTAATTACCAAGAATGGTTGGTACATTCCTTATATTTATGGTGAATTCTGGTATGAAGTAGAAGGTACTCCGTTAATAGATCCGAAACTTCTTAAAAGCTACAAATAAGCAATTAAAAGCCCTATTATAATATAGGGCTTTTTTATGATCATCAGTTATGCAGTGTAGTAAAAACTAGAAAGTTCAATTGAGATAAAAGGTAAATGGCAGTTTTTGTGAAATAACATTAATCAGCTAAAATTAGCGAAATTGCTTGTTATTGAGAGCCAAGTCTTTCATTCGGAAAATCTGATTGTTATGTAATATTACAGGATTTGCTTGGCTAGTAATTGATCAACAATATTGATGTTATTGACTGGGTTAAATAAAGTTGTTGCTCATTTAAACTCACTTAACTTCGGTGTAAAGATTTAGATATTTTATTAAGCAAGCATAAATTATGCGGTATGCATAATATTTTTATAAGGTAATTTTCTGGTATAAAAATGGAAGCCATTGAAATAATAAACATATTAAAAATTGAATTAGCTGATTATAAAGCTAAGGGTTTGAAGTCTGTGGATATCGACTCGCTTGAAAGATACCTTGAAGTCTTGGGTGCTGATACTGGGCAGTCGATTGAGTTTCAAAAACTTCAGTACAGCCGGACTTTGGCGCACTATGATGCTCAAACTAAATACAATCTCGAGTTTTTTAAGTCCGTAATTGACTCGGGGCGGGTCGTGAAGCATTGAATGCGCTGGTACTCATAAATGGCGGCGCTGTTGTGGCCTTACT